>CAZBBV010000220.1:0-1945 GCA_964490025.1 uncultured Cryomorphaceae bacterium
ATCGAAATACTGACCAACTCCTCCCCTTTCATATTTGTAAAGTAAAGCGAGCCTGCGCCCATCTCTTTGCTAATCACCGAAAATTGATAGAGCGTGAATTTGGTGGGTGTAAACTCAAACACCTTTGCTACCCCGCCCGCTCCTGTAGTCACTCGCTTGCTTTCTCCAGGGTTGAAACATTGCGTTCGCAAGCTGTTGTACAACACATTGCTCATCACATCCGACACATCATGCCCTTCCCGTGGCGTGTAGGGCTCCGGTTCAACATCCGGACATGAAACGTATTTGTTGAAATAATCAGTGAGATGAAGGCGGTTGCCATTGTCTTCATAATAGGAGCCTATGGTTTTGTCCGTTTTCTTCATGTACATGGTGGAAAAGCCGCGCTTCTCTCCAAGCACATATTCCACTTCTTCAATGTAGACTTCATTTTCTACGTATGCCATTCCGTGAAGCTTGCCATTGAGCAAATGACCAATCCGAATATCTCCATGGTTGTACTCCGCATAAGGGCCATTTTTTCCATCTCCCACAAACACTTTTTTAATACTCGCCACTTGAGGCGCTTGCAACCAACCACGTCTAAATGTACCGGCCATGAATTTTCCGTCGAACATAACCCCTTCACCTTCGGGTTGCCCTGATTTGAAATTTCCAAAGTATATGCTATTCGTAACCTGAAACATGCCAATTCCATTCAGGCAATCGCCCTCGAGGCATTTCGGCTTTGGCAATATTCCTTCATAGTAGGCAAGTACTTCTTCCTCGTTATTCATTTCGGTATAGCTGCTTGCCATATCCGGAGGATACTCACAACTCGTGATTCGCACCTTTTTCAAATACAGTTTATCCACCCCATCCTTAAAAATAAAATGCAGGCGCAAACCATCTAGTTGCTGCGCATATTCCCACTCATACACACTGTGTTTTACATACCTCATGGGGCCCAAAAGCGCCACCACTTGTTCCATGGTCCAGGTGCTGTCCAATCCCCATGGGTTTCTATCAATCGCCGGAATGTAGAGGTAAGTGTCGTTTTCTCCGAAACACCAAAAGGAAACAATGTTTTCTCTATTAAAATAAAGCAATCGTTCGCGTTCTTCACTTTTCATTCCATCAAAGGCATTTTCTATAGCTTTTCTTCGTATTCCACTTCGCGCATATTTTCCCGTGCCTTCCCATAATGTGCTTTTTAGAAAAAGCGTTAGTGCACTGCAAGCCAAGGTGGGTGAAGGCTTTAAGCCTATAGACGTAGGAATGTCATACACCATTTTCATATCGGCCACCGGCCAGTTGTGGTATTCAAAAGGGCATGAAGCGTCGGCTTTTTTCGCATTGCATTTCGAAAAAGGTCCTTTAGGATCGGCCTGAACGGCCCATGAATAAAACATGAGCTTTGGGACCTCTTGCGCTTCAAGAAAATACCTGACACAGCTCCCGGTAGCACTTACACTTTTCACCTGGCCTTGTAAAAAACTGTAGGCCAATGTTCCTTCAATCTCTCCTCGCTTAGGTAAAATCACAGAAATGGTTACAGGGGCTGACATGTCCAGGAGGGCTAATTTTTCGAAATAGGAGGTGAAATCAACGGTTCTCCATTTTACGTTTTCTCCATCCATATTCTTCCCTTCCAATTGAAGGTAGTTTGAATAGATGCAGGCGGGCCATAGTGAATCGCTGAGGGGTGTTTGCATGAGCACAACCCACAACTCCTTTGACTGCGCAAGAGACTGGCGTGGCCACATCACACCCATCACCAAAAGAGGAATGAAGATTCGTAGGGCTTTCATAGATAGCGGTTTAGTAAGTCGAATGTATTGAATTACCAACCTCGTGGTGCTTCCCCAAAGCTCTTTTCTTTGTCTTTCGAAAACTTTATTAGATAGTACAGTGGAAAACCAAAGGAGGTCATTGGCTCGGGGCGAAAGAAAGTCTCAGATTTGGC
>CAZBBV010000220.1:2045-3885 GCA_964490025.1 uncultured Cryomorphaceae bacterium
GGTGCACAGAGCATTATGGGCCATGCCGATCAGATGAATGGTTTTCTCAACGACCCCAACTCAGAAATTCCACCGCCTTCCGAATCGGTAAAAGAATGGCCTTTGGTAGGAAACAAGCTGTATGCAGCCTGGCTGGAAGCTTCCTCCGGAATGGAATTATTTATTCAAGACCACAATGAAAAGGTAAAAGACATACTCGGCTGGTTGCTGGGAGCCATTGGTGGTGTGCTCAAAGATGTACTGCTGTCCTTCATAGCGCTGGTTGTTGCGCTCGTGTTTCTGAACTATTCTGCTTCTGCTTATTCAGGTGTTAATGCATTTGCCACAAGGCTGTTGGGCAGCGCCGGCGAAAACTATGTGACCACCGCCCGCGACACCATTCGCAGTGTGGTAAAAGGCATATTGCTCGTGGCCATCATCCAAACGGTTCTTGCCTATATCGGACTAGCTGTGATGGGTATTCCAGGGGCCACCATTATCACCTTGCTTGTGCTCATTCTCGCCATTACCCAGTTGCCCATCAGCCTCCTCCTTATTCCGGTGGCCATTTATTCATTCACTATTGCCGGTACCACAGCTGCTGTCATCTTCTCCGTGTATATCGTTTTGGTGGCCCTCAGCGACAACTTCTTAAAGCCACTTTTCCTTGGACGAGGGCTAAAAATACCAATGGTTGTAATCCTCATAGGCTCCATTGGCGGCATGCTGATGCACGGCATTGTTGGTTTGTTTGTAGGGGCAGTGGTGTTGGCCATTGGCTACGAAACCTATCGATTGTGGTTGCAAAAGGATAAAAAAGCCCCCAAGGCGGCATAAATTACCAACAAGAGAAGCAATTTTCTGCTTCCAATCTAGTCTCTATAGTATCGGGGAGGAAATGAAAAAAATCCAATGCGGTGAGGCGCTGTACACTGTCTATGCTCACCGCAAAGCTGTGCAATGGCAGAGATGATGAGGTATTTTCTATAACGAAACCGATACCACGCCATTCAGGCTCGGTGTAGTCAATGATTACTTTGTAGTAATAGCGCGGCACTGCGACTGCATTTTCGCCAATGGTCGGCAGTTCGGGAGTGGTGAGCACCGGGCCCGTAACTACATAAATGTGTTCATGGCTCTTGGCCCAATCGCGCACCAGTTCTTCCAATCTCTTCCACACCCCGCGATTGAAGCCGGGCAACTGCGGACTCATGTTGCTGAAGTAAAAAGAGGCCTTCATGCTCTCCTCGCTCCAAGCCATATCGGCTGCCGGAGCTAAATGACCGCGATCGAAACCGGAACCACTGTAATCTGCATTCTTGGCACTGCCGGTAGATACTTCTGGATCTTCGAGAAAGCGGTCGGTGCGCTCGTATGGCCCTCCTGTTT
This sequence comes from uncultured Cryomorphaceae bacterium, assembly GCA_964490025.1. GTDB lineage: Bacteria > Bacteroidota > Bacteroidia > Flavobacteriales > ECT2AJA-044 > CAZBBV01. Next base: position 3,414 of record CAZBBV010000220.1, read on the forward strand.
TCTCTTTTGTCAATTCGTAGCCTACCCAAAAAGCTTGCTCATGCGTTTCCGAATACACCAGCATAAACCCCGGATGATCGATTAAGGTATCCCCCGCTCGCAGGAGCGCGTAACTGAAAATCTGAAATGCTGCGGAATCAGGATCGGTGATGGAATCATCCACTAGAATGACGGTTTCAGCAGTATCTATAGGGCTTTCCTTGAAAATGGCCAATTCTTCGTTGTTCGTTTTCTCTTCCTGACTGTCGCACATGCCGGCAGCCAGCATCAGAGAGACAAGGGTAAAGAATAGTAAGCGCATGGGGCAGGTGGTATCAGTATTGTGAAATACGAATTAACGAAAAAAGCCTCCGATTTGCCTAAGGCGGAGAGCTCACCGAAGGTAAATCCGCGCCAGTATGTGGATTTTGGGCGTTCTTAAGGCTTTAAAAATAGAAGAACAGCCTAGAGGCTGTTCTTGTATTTCGTCTAA
>CAZBBV010000221.1:0-3883 GCA_964490025.1 uncultured Cryomorphaceae bacterium
TGTTGAAATCGAGCAAAAGGTTTTTCAGTCGGGTGTTTTTGTCTTTGGGCTCACCAAGTTTACTGTTGTTAAAGTCAATGTTCTGGAATATTCCTGCACCGTCCTCGCTATACAATTTTTCACGGTTGGCTTCTTCCAGATCTGCCAAAGCAATATTGATGAGTTCGCCAATGTTGGCTTCATTGCGAGAGTCGTACAGGAACTTAAAATGGCTTTTCTCCGGCACAATAAAGCGTTCGTGTTGCATGGCACGTTTGGCACGTTCAGCATCACCGTTGTATTTGGTTAAGTAGCCTTCCATTTTATCGTCGTGCACATCACTGAGATATTTCAGGAACAGCATGGTAAGCACATAGTCTTTGTACACGCTGGGGTCAATGCTGCCTCTAAAGGTGTCGCACGCTTTCCAAACTGCATCATTTATGTCTTTCTGAGTAATTTTGGCCATGGTGTTTATTTAATTGCTTTGATTATTTGCCGTTCTATTATTTTCCTTCGTAGTTCAATTAGCTTTATTCTTAGTTCGCACTCTTTTTGGATTAAAGCATAAAGATTAACAATAGTCCTTTGTTTTTCAAGGCTTGGGATTGGAATTTCAAGCTCTTCCAAAACATTTTTTCTGATAGATGGAATGGAGGTTCCTCTTGCTTTGTCTTTAATTAGCTTTTGTGTTTCAGCTTGATTTAGGAACCAGGCCAGGTATTCTGGTAATACCTTTTTGTTTGTTAGTCTTAAAACAAAAAAAGAAGTGGAAGCAACTGCTACTGAATTATGACTTTCGTAAACTGCAGCAAAGTTCTTCGTGCCTTTTGCGGCAAATAGCACATCCCCGTGATTGAGCAGGTGCCTTTCTGAAATGCTTCTTAGCGAAAGGTCCGGGTGAAGTTTGGCTATTAGATTTCCATTTTCGTCAAAATGCTTTGATTGTAGATAGACTACCTCGCCTTCGCCTGAGGGTTTGGCAAAGAGTCCGGTTTGGATTGTAGTGATAAGTCGAATCGCTGTCTTCAATTTTATTCCTGAGTAATGAGATTACAAAACTAGCCAAAGTTTTGAATCAATCAAATTATATATAAAAAATAAACTAAGTAATCGACCTACAAAAAGAAGTAATCAATCTTAACTTGTTGTAAGGCATGGAAAAAGAGAATCTCGGTGTTTTGTGAAAGTTTGGCTTTTCTGCCGAATACATCTATTTCATTTAACCCATTATCGAAATCTATAGCCTTTCCAAATATATCTTTTTCCTAGATTCCGAAACAAGTTCGGAATGACGGCGGGATTGAACGCATCTAAAGATTTAATGTTTCCTCCTCGTTTAAGTACTTTCGCAGCCTGATGACAAAAAAGCCTACCGTAATTGTAAGCGTAACCAACGATCTGTTTTCCGACCGTAGGGTGGAGAAGAGTTGTGCAGTGCTTTTGGCCATGGGCTACAATGTCCATTTGGTGGGAAGACTTTTGCCCGAAAGTCAGGACTTCAGCAGGCCTTATGCCATCACGCGTTTCAAGCTTCCTTTTCGAAAGGGCTTCGCTTTCTACGCTGTGTACAACCTCCGTTTGTTTTTCTTCCTCTTGTTCCGCAAGGCCGATTTGCTGTGGGCGAACGACTTGGATACCCTGCTGCCCAATTTTATAGTGAGCAAGCTGAAAGGCATTCCGCTGGTGTACGACAGCCATGAGTATTTCACCGGCGTACCGGAGATTCAAAATCGGAAATTTGTGAAAGGCACCTGGACTGCCTTGGAGCGTTTCGTCTTTCCGAAACTGAAATACACAATTACGGTGAACGACTCCATTGCCGACTTGTTCGAGCAGCAATACGGCAAGCGTCCGGTAGTTGTGCGCAACATCCCTAAAAAACTGGAGGTAAGCCCTGCTAGTCGCGCGGAACTAGGCCTACCGGAAGCAGGTGATTTGATCATTTTGCAAGGTGCGGGCATCAATGTGGACCGCGGCGCGGAAGAGGCGGTGATGGCCATGAAATATCTGGAGGACGTTACACTATTAATAATAGGTGGGGGAGATGTGTATGGCCATTTGAAAGCTTTGGCCACAAAGGAAGGTGTGGAGGGAAAAGTGATTTTCAAATCGCGGATGGATTATACATTGTTACTGCAACACACGGCTTTGTGCAGCTTAGGACTCAGCCTCGATAAACCCACCAACCTAAATTATCTCTACTCCTTGCCCAACAAATTGTTTGACTACATATATTGCGGTGTTCCGGTGGTGGTTTCGCCGGTGGTGGAGGTGAGCCGCATTGTGCGGAATTACAACCTAGGAAAGGTGCTGGAAGCTGTGGAGCCAAAACAGATAGCCGAGGCAGTGAAAAGCGCCTTGGAAGAGAAAGGTCAGCATGCGGAATGGAAGCAAAACTGCAAGAAAGCCGCCGCCGAACTGAACTGGGAAAATGAAAGTGCAAAACTGGAAACATTAATCAAGTCCATTGTCTGAGCATCATCTACATATCATCTCCTTCGACGTGCCATGGCCGGCCAGCTACGGCGGGGTGATAGATGTGTTCTACAAAATGAAGGCACTGCATGCACTGGGTGTGAAAATCCATTTGCACTGCTACGAGTATGGCCGAAAGCCTGCACCTGAATTGGAGGCGATTACCGAAAAAGTAATCTATTACCCAAGACGCGTGGCCAAATCCAATCTCTTCAAGCGCCAGCCTTACATAGTGGCAAGTCGCAATAGCAGCGAGCTTTTGGAGAATCTGCTAAAAGACGATTACCCCATTCTGTTCGAAGGCCTGCACAGTTGTTACTACTTGAGTGCGCCTGAGTTGGCCAATCGAACCAAAATAGTACGCGCCCACAACGTGGAGCATGAATATTACAACAAACTAGGCGAGGCCGAGCGCAACATTTTTAAGCGCTATTACTTTATGAACGAGGCGCAAAAGTTGGAGCGTTTCGAAGCCGAGTTGAGCCATGCCACAGCCATTGCCGCTATTTCGCCTGCGGAATACAAACATTTTCAATCGCTGTACGGCAACACTTTTTACCTGCCGGCTTTTCATGCCCAAAACCATGTGACGAGCATGGAAGGCAGTGGCGATTACGCGCTCTACCACGGCAATCTTTCGGTGGCCGAAAACGATCAGGCGGCTATCTACTTAGTCAAGCAGGTTTTTTCGCGCCTCTCGGTTCCGCTGGTCATTGCCGGAAACGATCCGAGCAAGGAGTTGAAGGACTTGGTGTTGCAATACCCGCACATCAGTTTGCGCAGAAATGTTTCGGTGGCACAAATCGAGCAATTGGTGAGCGAAGCGCATATCAATGTGTTGCCCACATTTCAGGGAACGGGCATCAAGCTCAAGTTGCTAAACGCGCTATACAATGGCAGGCATTGCATAGTGAACAACACCATGGTGGATGGCACCGGGCTGGAGGAATTGACCATTATTGCCGACAAGGCGGAGGAAATGGCCATTCAAGTGGAAAGCACTATGAAGGAAGCCTTTACCGCGCCTATGAAAGCGCGCCGAGAGGAAGTTTTGGAAGAAAAATTTTCGGTAAAGAGCAGCGCGCTTATGCTTTTTCAGCACTTGTACGAAGGTCGCTGATGGCGCCATCTTCGCATTTCAAAATGCGCGAAGGAAACTTTCGAATGATCGAATAGTCGTGTGTGGCCATAAAAACGGCTTTTCCCGTATCCGAAATCCGCTTGAGCAAGGTCATGATCTCTTCAGAAGTTATGGGGTCAAGATTCCCCGTGGGTTCGTCGGCCAATATGAGCTCCGGATCGTTGATCAAGGCGCGGGCAATGGCCACGCGTTGTTGCTCGCCGCCCGAAAGTTGATAGGGCATTTTGTAACCCTTTTCGCCCATGCCCACACTGTTCAGCAGTTCCTGAATGCGGTTGTCCATTT
>CAZBBV010000222.1:0-3873 GCA_964490025.1 uncultured Cryomorphaceae bacterium
GAAACCACAAATTTTCTGGTTATCTCCATGTTTTCCGTCCGAACAGACAAAACATAGATACCGGCCTTCAGGTGGTGGTCGTGCAGGTCGATACCGTGGGTAGTGTTGCCTCCCAAGTCAATTTCCTCTTGAAACACGGTTCTTCCTTGCAAATCATAGATGGCAATTTTCGCTGCACCAATCGGCTGGTTAAAGCGGAAATATAAAACGTGCGTAGATGGATTTGGAAAGACTTCGACCCGCATTTCCGGTATTTCAGCGAGCGAAAATGGCACATTGGCAATGAGTTGCCCCACCGTAGCCACTTTGCTGTCGGCGTAGACAGGTTGCGCCAAATGCGCGGCAGTGGCTATCACCGCTTGAATGTTTCGCACCAAAAACGGAATATTGATAGTGCCCAAAGAATCTCCCGGGGTGTGATAATTTGGATTGCGAAACTCTGCCGCGTCGGTAAGCATAAGTGCTTGGTAGCCCGCATCCCAGAAAGGCGCGTGGTCGCTGCGGCGAAGGTCGGGGGCTATTTGGCCATTGCCCGGCACATTGAGCATCAGGGTGTTTACATTCGGGATGTTGGCTCGCGCCACAGTATTAAAAGTGGATATTAATGAAGCGCTGGCCGCATTTCCCACCACAAAGAGCCATTTTCCTTGATATCCCGAAGCCACTATACTATCCACGGTTGCCGGAAAAAGAAGGTCGAAACCGAAAGGCACCGTTTGCGAGTTGGTGTCTTCAGAATAATAGCCAATCATCTCCGAATTGAGAACCGCACTGATGTCCTCATAATGTGGAATCTGGTTGTTTACGTAGTTCAAGGCGCCTTGCAACCCGACCTCTTCCTTATCGAAACCTATAAACTTTATGGTATGGTTGAATTGATATTGCGACAAAATTCGTGAAGCTGCCATTACTGCGGCCACGGCTGTGGCGTTGTCGTCGGCTCCGGACGTGCCGCTCACGGCATCAAAATGTCCGTCAATGATGATGGTGTTGCGTTCATTGCCCACCCCGGGATGGCGACCGACAATGTTTTCCGAAGCATGTCCCGCCCAACTAAAAAGTAGACGCTCGGTTTGTAAATCGTAGGAAGTGAAACGGGTTTCAATAGAATCTTTTACCGTTGCTATTCCAGTCGGTGCACTCACGTAATGTCTTGGTTGGGCAATCCACAGCATGTCGTTGTATACGGACAGGCTATCTACCTGCGAGATAATTTCTTGCATAGGTACCGCATGCCCATCAGTGGCCACCACTTTTATTGTGAATTGAGCCAAAACATTTCCCTGGGCCGAGGCCAAAAGGCTGTCGTTGTTGTAGGTTAGAGTAACTGATTTACCGGTTCCGGAGGTTATGTTCGCGCCTATGTCTCCTGTTGCAGAAACCACATGTGCCACATGGCTCTTACCGTCATCTGCACTTAGAAACACATTTACGGTCATTAGGTCGCCATCCGGATCAGATAGATCGAAAGTGACAGCAATGGTTTGGTTTGCGAGGTTGGCTGTGGCTTGCACATTGCTGATGGAAGGTGGATTGTTTTGAGCTAGTGCAATGAAGGGAAGGCTGAGAAATAGAGGCAGAATTCTTCTCATAGCAGAATGGATTTTAGGTTAAAGCGGAGGCAATTTAAGTAATATTCCTATTTTCACTTGCCCAAACCAATGGAATGAACCTGAACCCCACCTTTGCGAAACGCTTTGTGCTTTCGCTCCTATTGCTTCTTGCTGTAGCACCCCTACAATTCGGGTTCTTAGATTTTGTGCCCATTTCTTTACAGTCCTTGGTCATCCTTTGGATTGCCTTTGTGTTTGGCTGCAGTCCGGCTTCTTGGGCGGTTTTGGTCTATCTTCTCCTTGCAGCACTCGGTCTTCCAGTGTTATCGGGATATCGCGGTGGATTGGAGCACTTTGTGGGTCCCACAGCCGGATTTTTAGTCGGGTTTCCGGTGGTAACTTATCTCGTAGGCAAGTACAGAAGGCGGGTACCCATGCACGTATTTTGGCTCTTCGTGGCGTTTCTTGCAGGCCACTTGGCATTGCTCATTTTTGGTTATTTCGGCCTAGCGGCGCACCAACTTTCCTTTTCGGAAATCATGAGCGAATACTATAGGCTATTGCCCGGTACCATTATAAAATCGGCCGTTGGCGCTTCCTTGGTGCGCATTGAATTTTGGGTGCGCGATATTGGAAAATGACAAGTGCTCAGGCGGTAGTAAATTCTCCTGCTTTTGCCCGCTCAATGGCCTTATTGGCACGTTTCACGGCCGTTTTCTTCTTCCAGTTATACCAACCTTTTGGCGAAATCTTTAAGAATATTTCATCCAAATGGGTGAGTAAGGCCACATTGAGCAGCCCTTGAAATCGCAATTTCAAATTCGGACTCCAACTGCGCAAGGCCATACCATAACCGCCTTTTTCGTAGCGTATATGGTGCCAATAGCCCGAAGGCATAAATAGAGTGTCGCCGCGGTAAAGTCGGGTTTCGTAGCCCTTCACATATTTCAATCCCGGATAGGTTTCAAAATCGGGTTTGTCCACATCTATTGCGCTGTGCACGTTGAATGGATAGCGGTACAATAGCTCGCTGTATTTTGGAGCGAAAAGAATGACATGGCGCACGCCTTCAAACTGTGTGAGGAATACATTGGCCATGTCCATATCTTGGTGGTTGCGGGCCACCGAGCCTTCGCCACCAAAAAAGGTGAACATAAATCGTTTGTTCCATTTGCCGGTAATCTTCGGAAACGAAACATCTTTTTTAAGCGCCGGATTGTGCTTGAAAATGTCAAACAAAAACAAGCGGATAGGACTCGGGCCGCCTTGCAGCACATCTAAATACTCGCCAAAGGGCATGTAATCGTCAGGGGCCTTGTAACTCCGGTCGGCAGCTCCTTTTTTTACGTCGAAGATGCCCACTTGCTGCTCGCCCATTTCTTTCTTGAAGAAGTCGTACGACCATTTTGTGAAACACGGCTGATCGGCCAAAAGCCCTTCCAGCACTACAGGTTTTTGGGGGAAGAGGTACTTTTCTTCAAATTCCTTTCGGGTAAGCTCACTGGCTTTCACACGAGGAACCTGGGTGCTGATATCTAGTGGCATTGCGTTATTGTTTTGCGCTACGAAATTAGACTCCTAAGTAATTCCAAGGGCTGATTTTCATCAATTCAGCTTTAATATTTTCATTCACCTCCAATTCGCTGATAAAACGGTGGATGCTGTCCTTTGTGATTGCCTCATTGGTGCGGGTTAAGGCTTTCAATGCTTCATAAGGCTTGGGGTAGCCTTCTCTACGTAAAATGTTCTGGATGGCCTCCGCCACCACGGCCCAATTGGCTTCCAGATCGTCCGAAAGGCGTTTTTCGTTTAGCAACAACTTTCCCAGTCCTTTTTCTATCGCCTGAAACGACATGAGGCTGTGTGCCAGCGGCACGCCAATGTTGCGCATCACGGTGCTGTCGGTGAGGTCGCGCTGCAAGCGAGAGATGGGAAGCTTGGCGCTTAAGTGCTCATACAATGCATTCGCAATGCCCAGATTGCCTTCGGCATTTTCGAAATCAATCGGATTCACTTTGTGTGGCATAGCGCTGGAGCCCACTTCGCCTTCTTTTATCTTTTGCTTGAAGTAGTCCATGCTCACATACATCCACACGTCGCGGCACAGGTCAATAAGGATGTTGTTGATGCGCTTCAAGGCGTCCATTTGGGCGGCCATGTGGTCGTAGTGCTCTATTTGTGTGGTAGGGTAGGAGCGCGTCAAACCCAAACTTTCTACAAAGCGGCCGGCAAAAGCATTCCAATCCACCTCCGGAAAGCTTACCACATGAGCGTTCATGTTGCCCGTGGCGCCGCCAAATTTTGCTGCGTTGGGTATTTG
>CAZBBV010000223.1:0-394 GCA_964490025.1 uncultured Cryomorphaceae bacterium
AGTGGAAGTGGAAGCCAGCGGCGGCATTGACAAGAGCAATGTGGCAAGTTATGCCGAAGCGGGCGTTGACTTTATTTCCATTGGCGCCCTCACCCACTCGGTTCACAATCTAGATTTAAGCTTGAAAGCCCTATGACAGAAGGAGGACCTTGGAAAAGAATAGAGCGCGGAAGGCTTTCCGGGCAAGTGGTGAAATTTCTGCGCGTCATCAAGTTGCCGGGTTTTCAGGGCGCCAGCGTGTATGAGATTATGAAATTCTTCTTGGCCGGACTCGTTGAAGGCTTTATCACCACCAGGGCTGCGGCCATCAGCTTCAATTTCTTTTTGGCCATCTTTCCCTTTACCATCTTCCTTATTACCATCATCCCCTACATTCCCATACCCCATTTTCAAG
>CAZBBV010000223.1:404-3861 GCA_964490025.1 uncultured Cryomorphaceae bacterium
ACTTGCTTGAAATAATTAAGTCTCTTTTGCCGAGAAACACATTTGCGTCGGTGGAAAGCACCATTGTGGACATTCTGGAAATAAAAAGAGGAGGCTTGCTTTCCTTCGGTTTTATTTTGGCGCTGTTTTTTGCCAACAACGGTGTGATGTCCATCATTACCGGTTTCAACCAAACCATCCACCAGCTGCAGTTGCGCACCTATTTCAGTCAGTTGCGCTTGTCCCTGGTGCTCACCATAGTACTCAGTTCGCTGCTCATTGTCACCATTTTGCTCATTTCGGCCGGAGAATGGCTCACGCAATTTCTCTTAGAAAATGAATACCTCACAGGCATTACCTCCGCATCCATTGGGGTGGGTAGGTGGATTGTCCTGCTCTTTCTCTTTTTCATCACCATTTCTATACTGTACTACTTTGCCCCCAGCGATCGCCGCGACTTCAAGTTCTTTTCTCCGGGAGCCATCATGTCCACAGGCCTTTTTGCGGTCACCTATGTGGTCTTTCAGTTCTATGCCGTTCATTTTTCTACCTACAACAAGCTTTACGGCTCGATAGGCACCTTGCTGCTCATCCTGCTTTGGATCTATATAAACTCCATTATTCTTATCCTTGGTTTCGAATTGAATGCTGCCATTGCCAACGCAGTGGAGAGAAACCGAAACGGACAAGAATTGGAACTAAAACCTGACGATTCTAAAACTTAAATCCTTAAAACTATGAAGTATCTTATTACCATATTAGCCATTGGATTCCTATCGTGCGCAGCCCAAGGCCAAAAGGCAGACGACATTCTTGGCGTTTGGTGGAACCAGGAAAAGGACGCCAAAATTGAAATTTACAAGGATGGTAAGGTGTATCGTGGAAAAATTGTGTGGCAAAAAGAACCATTGAACGAATCGGGAAAACCGAAGGTGGACAAAAACAATCCGGACAAAAAGCTTCAGAGTCGCCCGGTGATGGGCCTCGTGGTGCTCAACGACCTGGAATGGGACGACGACGAATGGGATAGCGGCAGCATTTACGACCCGAAAAATGGAAGCACCTACAGCTGCTACATTACCATGCCGAACCAAAACACCCTGAAATTGCGTGGATATATAGGCTTGTCGCTCATTGGCCGAACGGCCACCTGGGAAAGAGCCAAATAAAACATAGCACTTGCCAAACCGTTTGCAAAACAGCACACTTATTGAGAACCACTAAACAACCACGCGCAAAATCGGTTTGACGTTCATGAAACAACTCCTCCTGTCCTTTTCTTTTGTGTTTTTCTCTATTTCGGCTTTTGCTCAAAAGGCAGACGACATCATTGGCATTTGGGCCAGCAATGAGGTGAATGTGCGCGTGGAGGTGTATAAGGATGGCAAGTACTACAAGGGTAAAATTGTGTATCTCAAAGATCCGAAAGACGCCTCAGGCAAGCCCAAAACAGATATAAAAAACCACGACCCCAAGCTTCGCAGCAGACCATTGATGGGGCTGGTAATTCTTGAGCATTTGGAGTACCAGGATGGTGAATGGATTCATGGCAAAATATACGACGCCGAAAGCGGAGGCCACTACAAATGCTACGCTTCAATGGCCAACAAAAACGAGCTGACCATAAGGGCCTACATGGGCTTTTCACTCTTCGGAAAGACCGTCGATTGGTACCGTTTGAAATGATTTTAGGCAGCACTGCTTCCATTTTTTTTCAGCACTTTTGGAGCCGATAGTTGAAACACGAACTATATGGCCCAAATCAATACGCAAGTAGACATTAACGAACTGCGCAAATGCATCACTTCCGGTGGTGACGAGCGCTTGGAGATACAAAAGAACGGACTGAATAAATATTTTGTCGACCCTGTGGCCTACGAAGGCGTGCTCACTCGAGGCACCTGCACATGCTCGCCGCTCAATCCCGATTCGTTTAAGACCGTTTCCGAGACCTTTGCCCAACTAAAAGAAAATCCGGACAGTTTTTTTAAGATTAAGCACCTGCAAATTGAGCGTTTGTATAAATTCCTCAATCTCGACCCCACGGAGTTTGATATCGTATTCGCCCCTTCGGGAACCGACCTGTGCTACCTCTCGCTGCTTTTTGCCAAAATGCTGCATCCCGATAGGCCCATCATGAACCTGGTGACCTGTACCGAGGAATTGGGTACCGGAAGCATCTATGCCAATCAGGGAAGATACTTCGGGCAGCGCACACAAATTCTGGATCATGTGACCAAGGGCGACTTGATTTCGCCCGACTTGGATATACACTACAAAAGCTACCGCGCGCGCAACAACGAGGGCAGAATTCTCGATCACCGTGAGGAGCTGAAAAAAGACATCCACCAGTACAAAGACGACTTCGAAGTGATTGGCAACCTGGTGATTGGCAGCAAATCGGGTATCATTGACAACCTATCCATTATCAAAGAGGCCGAGCATGACATGACCTGGGTGGTGGACCTTTGCCAGCTAAGGGCAAGCACCAAGTTGGTGGAAAAACTCATCCACCTCAACTGCCTGATCATGATCACCGGCTCAAAATTTTATCAGTCGCCGCCGTTCTCAGGCGCCATGATTATTCCAAAAACACTGAGCGCCAAGCTGAAAAATGTAGACGTGATCAACACCTTCGGTTTCGAAAATGTGTTTTCGCGCTACGACTTCCCTCCGGGAATGGAAAATATCTCCAAGCACTTTCCCGACTATCGCAATGAGGGCCTGCTGCTGCGCTGGGAAGCCGCCATATCAGAGATGGAAAGGCTGCTGAACCAGGTGTCGGAAGAGCGCATCATGGAAATCATTACCGTTTGGAACAAAGCCATCATTGACCGCATCAGCGAAAGCGAGTATTTTGACTTGATGGAAGACCAGAAGCGCACCAACAATTCCATCATTTCTTTCAGGGTAAAAAAGAATGGCGCTTACTTCACATTCGAGCAGCTGAAGGAACTGCACGAACACCTCACCACACATGTGCCCCCCTATTTGAAGGACTTCAAAAAGCTCATCATTGGCCAGCCGGTGTCGTATGTAAACCACAATTTTATCCGATTGGCGCTGGGCTCACAAAATGTGCGCATGCTCAACGACCGAAACCTGGACCTGAGCTATGACCTTCGCTTGCTCGACTTCATTGAGGAATGCGTGAAAACCATAGAGTTTCAGTGACAGCCGCTGAGGCATATGCCGAAAAGCAACTCCAATCGCTGTTGAAGGATGGTTGGTGCGCAGATCAGGATGCCGTTATCTTATTCGATTTTGACAGGCTAGATGGTTTGTTGCACGAAGTTCGTGCTGCCTTTCCTGAGCACGCCCATCATGCAGTGGCGATCAAAACCAATCCCTTGCTCAAGGTTTTGGAACATATTTCAAATGCAGGATTCGGGCTTGAGGCCGCCTCGTGGCAAGAACTGCTTATGGCCAAAAAAGCCAACCCTGATGCCGAAGTTTTCTGGGACTCACCGGCCAAGAC
>CAZBBV010000224.1:0-3845 GCA_964490025.1 uncultured Cryomorphaceae bacterium
TTACAGCAAGCAAGGGCTCACGGAGTTTGTGGTAAAGAATTTCTACCCCACCATCTTGCTAAGGAGTTTGGCCGGAGAAATCGAAACACTGAAACAGAACGACCGCAAACTGCACATTTCCGATTTCAGCAAATACATTCAAGAGGTGGTTAAAGAGCCCACGCCGTTCATTTACGAGCGTTTGGGCGAGCGATACAGGGCCTTTCTTCTGGACGAGTTTCAGGACACTTCGCAGATTCAATGGAACAACATGAAGCCATTGATAGAAAACGCCCTGAGCCAAGAAGAGCCTAACAAAACAATAGTGGTGGGAGATGCCAAGCAAAGCATTTATGCCTGGCGGGGAGCGGATGTAAACCTCATCCTCCAGCTGATGAAAGAGCGCACAGATGGTCCCTACGCCATCCGCACAGAGGCGCTGGGGATGAACTATCGCAGCCGTCCGCAAGTGGTGAAGTTCAACAACGAATTTTTTGGATTCGCTTCGGCTTATTTGCAAAACACGCAGCACGAACAACTCTACCGGAAGGGCGCGCAAAAGCCCAACAAAAATGATCCGCAGGGCTTCGTGCACATTGCCCCAAAGGAAGAATTGCACGAGCAGCAAGTTCTTTTCATCATTCAGGATGCATTGGCACGAAACTACCGCCCGAAGGACATTGCCATCTTGGTGCGCAACAAGGGCGACTCCACCAAAATTCAACAACTTTTGCAAAAGGAGGGCATTGCCTATTCCACCGGAAAGGGGAACCTGCTGGACGAAGACCCTTATGTGCTGGCCACTCTTTGCTTGCTCGAACTGATTTGCCGCCGCGAGTCGGACGAAGCACTGTCGCTATTCGCCACAGCAGTGCTTAAAGACGAGCATAGCGTCATTTTTTCAGAAGCACTCCACGAACAGGTTTTGGGTTTTATTTCATTGAAGGTATCGAAGCAAGATTTCAGGGCCTTCCTCTTCGAGAAGTTCTCCCTATTTCAGGTTTCGCAGCAGGGCATGTATGAGGCCGTGCTGGAGATTTTAAGAAGGTTCACCCACACGCCGGAAGTTTCGGCTTTGTTCCAAACCTGGTTGAGCAGGCTTAGAAAGTTTGAAGCGTCGCAGTCCAACTCTGTGGAAGCATTTCTCCGCTTTTATTGGGAAGATGGCAGCGCAAGAATGTACAACGGCGAAGCGGCAGAGGATAAAATACTGATAGAGACTATCCATTCATCCAAGGGCTTGGAGTATCCGGTGGTGATCGTGCCCAAGGCCGATTGGTCGCTGAAACCGGATCACAAGGACATTATTTCGCAAGAACTTCCCGAACGCTTTGCGCCACTGCTTAAAGTGCGAATGAAATACACCCAGATGCTGCAAGAATTTGAAGAAATTGAAACTTCGCAGCAAAGCCACAAGGAGGCTGCGCAGCTGGCGGGACTCAACTTGCTTTACGTGGCACTAACCCGCGCGGAGAATGAATTGTACGTGATCTATTCCGCTGTGAAAAAAATAGAAGAAGTGGGCAGTGTCAACCATATTCTGCAGGAATACGCCACGCCCAATGGAGGGGAACTCATGCTTGGAGAAAAGCTGGTGTTGGAAAAGAAAAGAGAGGCAACGATTCCGGAGATACCCGCATTTACCAATGAGGGGTGGAAGAGCCGCATTTACGTGAGTTGGCAGGCTACGAATTCATTAGAAGAAGAAGGAATCAATGCACGCGAATGGGGAAAGTTGGTCCATGGTGTTTTGGCAAAAGCCGAGAATGCCGAACAGGTAAGAGCATTGGTATCGGAGTTGAGCCTAGCGGGAACGCTTAGTGTTGCAGACGCAAAAGCATTGGAGGAATCGGCACTGGCATTTCTGGAGCACCAAGCATTTAAGCCCTACTGGAACTTGCCGGGGAGGCGCATATCAGAACGGGAACTGGTTTCTGAAGACAAGAGAATACTACGCCCGGATAAAGTAATTGAGCACGAAGGGCGCTACACCATTATCGACTTTAAGACAGGCGAGCGAAACGAAAAACACCGCGCACAGATGGATGAGTACGGCAGGGCATTGTCGGGCATGAGCGCTAAGCCTTGTCTAAAAGTGTTGATGTATTTGCGCAGCCAAGAGGTGGTGGCCTGGGAGTAGTGACAAGACAACGACCGTACAATTCAAAAATTTCGTTCATTCGCCATCCCATCTTTGAACAATTAGTCCGCTATTGCCTTAGTTTTCAATTCCGTTCAGCAATTTACCTTTCAATTAAATGAAGAAATACATCATCAGTCTAGGCTTTTTGCTTTTCATACAAGTCGCATTTGCCCAATCCATCCCGTGTTTTACCACCGAGATGCACGAACATGAAATGAGCAGAAATGAACTTTTTGCCCAGGGCCATGAGCAGTTCAAGAATGCCGTTTGGCTAAACCAAAATCCGGAAACGGAGAGTCAGAATACGTACATCATTCCCGTGGTGGTGCATGTGATTCACAACGGCGGGCAGGAGAACATTTCGCGGGCGCAGGTGCTGGATGCCATTGCCCGCTTGAACGAAGATTTCAGAAGGCTGAACCCCGATACAGGAAACACGCGCGCAATATGGAACGGCATAGCCGCCGATATGAACATAGAATTTCGGCTTGCCACCAAAGACCCCAATGGTGAATGCACGGATGGTATTGTGCGGGTGATGAGCGGGCTGACCAATCAGGCAAGCAATAATGTGAAGGACCTGAGCAACTGGGACCGAACGAAATACATGAACATTTGGGTGGTAGCTTCGATTGAGAATTTTACCGGCGGGCAGGGAACCATTTTGGGCTATGCCTATTACCCCAACCAATGGGCCTCTTATCAAAATGACGGAATTGTTATTCGACACGACTGCATGGGCCGTATCGGCACGGCGTTATCCGGATCATTTGGACTATTCTCTCAGGGACGCACACTTACACACGAGGTTGGCCATTATCTTGGCCTTCCGCACACTTTTCAGGACGGCTGCCAAGATGGCGACTACTGTGCCGATACGCCGCCAACGGCCAATCCAAATTACAACTGCCCACTTGGAATAAACACTTGTAACAATGATGTGCCCGACCTGCCTTGCCAGGTGGAAAACTATATGGACTACGCCGACGGCATTTGTGCCAATATGTTTACCAACGACCAGCGCACTGTGATGCAGAACTCCTTACTGGTGTTCAATCTTCGTGGTAGCTTGATCACCGCCGCAAATTTGTCCACTACCGGAGTAACCAACCCTTCAGGACCATGTGCACCGATAGCGGACATGGCTACGGTACAGAAAAGAACGATATGTGCCGGCGATTCCATCACCTTCTATGACGCCTCCTGGAATGGTGTTCCGAACACCTGGTCGTGGACATTTGCCGGAGGAACACCAGCAGTTTCTTCTGATAGTACGACCACGGTCGTGTTTGGTCAGGCGGGGATGTATCAGGTTTCGCTCACAGTGAGCAACGCCGCCGGGACAGATTCAAAAACGACAAACAACTATATTGTAGTAGCTACGGATACGGGAATGGTTCCCGGCTTTTATGTGGAGAATTTTGAGGACACAGCCAAAGTTCGGCAAGAATGGGTTCGGCTAACGAACAATCCTACTTCCAATTGGAAAGTGAATTTGACCGTAGGCCTTTCGGGCAGCAACAGCATGTGGGTGAATAACTACTCCAAACCGGCAGGTGAAACAGAAGATCTGTTGGCCCCGGTGTACGATATGACGGGAAATGGCATCAGCACATTCTCCTTCCGCTATGCCTATGCCCCGCGAACTGTGGACGACACAGATCAGCTTAGGGTTTTGGTTTCAAAAGATTGCGGAAACTCCTGGCTTCCAAGAAAAGTGCTG
>CAZBBV010000225.1:0-3803 GCA_964490025.1 uncultured Cryomorphaceae bacterium
TTTCATCTTTTTGCTAACCGACGAAAATGTAGAAAAACTTCGCAGCATGCCTAATGTGGCAGAGGTCGTTCCTCTGATTGACGATTCCGCCAATTTCAGTGAAGTGATGTTTCCACAAAGCGAGCTTTTCCGCTGGAATCCTGACAATTACGGATCAGTGTACATACCGAAAAAGGGCGAAACGGTGGAGTTGACGGCGGAAAACATGCCTTTTTACCGCCGCATAATTGAGGTGTACGAAGGCAACACGCTCGAAGAAAGAGAAGAAGGCGTTTTTATAAATGGAGAGAAAGCGGAGCGCTACACTTTCAAAATGAACTACTACTGGATGATGGGCGACAACCGTCACAACAGTGCCGACAGCCGCTATTGGGGCTATGTGCCCGAAGACCATGTGGTGGGCCGCGCATCCTTCATATGGATGAGTTGGAACTCTTTCGCTTCCGGAAAAGACAAAATCCGTTGGAACCGGCTCTTTACCTTTATACATGGCGAAGGAAAGCCAATTTCGTTCTTCCCTTATTTCATTACCGCCTTAGCGCTGTTTTATGGTGTGCGCTATGTGCGCAGAAAAAGAAACAAGCATGTCGGCAAGGGATAAACTATTCTCCGCTCAGTACTTCCCTCCTATTCAATTCTTTAGGCATGCATTGGGCGGCGGAAATAACGTCCTGGAGTTGCACGACAACTTCCAGAAACAGAGCTACCGGAACCGCTGTGAGATATACAGCCCCATGGGCAAAATGAATCTGGTGGTGCCTGTGCAGCATGGAAAAGCTGAGCGTCAGCTGAGCACCCAAATACAGATTTCGTACAACACCAACTGGGTGAAAGACCATATAAAATCATTGGAAGCAGCCTATCGCTCGTCTGCCTATTTCGAATATTACGAAGACGAAATTCGACAGATTTTCTCCCTAAAACCGGAGAGATTATTTGAGCTTAACCTAGAAACCTTGCAATGGGTTTTCAAAAAACTGGACCTCGAATTCAATTTTTCAAACACGGGAAAGTACAGTGATTCTTTCGCCGGACATGACCTCAGAGAAACCATTCACCCAAAGAAACCAATGGAAGAAAGTTTCCCTGAATACCATCAGGTTTTTGCAGCCAAACACGGCTTTATTCCGAACTTGAGCATTCTGGATTTGTTGTTCAACCTAGGCCCGCAAAGCAGGATGTACTTGCGACAACTCTAGCAGGGCACTTCATTTCATCTATATTCGCACGGCACGAAAAACGAAAAAGCACATGAACCTTGATTTCAATAAGAACGAAGACCAGATGAAGTCGCTTTTGGGCGACATGCGGAAGAAAATGCACGAAGTGAGTCTGGGTGGTGGCAAGAAAAAAATAGAGGCCCAACACGCCAAGGGCAAATTGACCGCAAGAGAAAGGATTGATTTTCTTCTAGATAAAAAAGCACCAAGCATAGAAATTGGCGCATTTGCCGGCGACGGCATGTATGCCGAGCATGGCGGATGCCCGGGCGGCGGCGTGGTGGTAGTAATTGGCTATGTGAGCGGCAGGCAGTGCATAGTAGTGGCCAATGACGCCACCGTAAAAGCGGGCGCATGGTTTCCCATCACCGGAAAAAAGAACCTGCGTGCACAGGAAATAGCCATGGAAAACCACCTGCCCATCATCTATCTAGTGGACAGTGCGGGTGTGTACCTGCCCATGCAAGACGAAATTTTCCCGGACAAAGAGCACTTCGGACGCATTTTCCGAAACAACGCCATCATGAGCTCCAAAGGCATTATCCAGATTTCGGCCATTATGGGCAGCTGTGTGGCCGGGGGCGCCTACCTCCCCATTATGAGCGACGAGGCCTTGATTGTAGATAAAACAGGTACCATTTTCTTGGCAGGCTCGTACCTCGTAAAAGCCGCCATTGGCGAAGACATTGACAACGAAACATTGGGCGGTGCCGAAACGCATTGCGAAATATCGGGTGTGACCGACTACAAAGCCCTCGACGATAAAGACTGCCTGACGAAAATCCGTCAGATCATGGACAAAATTGGGCACAAGCCCACAGCCGGATTCGACCGTACGGCCTCAACAGAGCCGGAAAAGCCAATCGAAGAACTGTATGGCATTATGCCCTCGGCACGCGACAAGCAATACGACACCATGGAAATTATCCGCAGGCTGGTGGACAAGGACAGCTTTGTGGAATACAAAGAAGGCTTTGGAAAGACCATACTTACGGGTTATGCCCGCATAGATGGCTGGTCGGTGGGCATAGTGGCCAACCAACGCAAACTGGTGAAAAGCAAAAAAGGCGAGATGCAATTTGGCGGCGTCATCTACAGCGACAGTGCCGACAAAGCCACGCGCTTTATACTCAATTGCAACCAAAAACGCATTCCCCTACTCTTCTTGCAAGATGTAACAGGCTTTATGGTGGGATCGCGATCGGAGCATGGAGGAATAATAAAAGACGGCGCGAAAATGGTGAACGCCGTGGCCAACAGCACCGTGCCGAAATTCACCATTATTACCGGCAACAGCTACGGCGCCGGCAATTACGCCATGTGCGGTAAGGCCTACGATCCACGATTGATTGCAGCTTGGCCTACTGCGGCCCTTGCAGTGATGGGCGGTTCGCAAGCCGCGCAAGTGCTGCTTCAAATAGAAGAAGCCTCCATGAAAGCCAAAGGCATGGAAGTGACAGCCGAAGATGAAAAAACGCTTTTAGACAAAATCACCGAGCGCTACAACCGCCAAACTTCGCCCTACTACGCAGCAGCGCGGCTATGGGTGGATGCCATCATTGATCCGGTGGACACCAGGCGCTGGGTGAGCATGGGAATAGAAATGGCCAATCAAAATGCGGTTGTGCCTCCTTTCAATCCGGGCGTTTTACAAGTGTAGCTAAATGCTATTGCGCAGCGGCTAGGTGTGTAAATATGCTGTAATATTGTCCTCACAACCACCTAACCCTAGTTCCGCATGTTTTCAGCCACCTCCCTTAAGGCTGTTTGGTACTGGCTAATACTGTCTTTTCTAGCCTGCTACATACCCCTATTCGGACAAAGCGAGGGCCACGCCTTTGAACTATTATCTGAGGGGAAGCTCATTAGAGCGAAAAAGGAACTACTACTTATCACACAACAAAATCCTGAGAACTTAGAGGCGCAATTGGCATTGGCTTGGACCGAGCATTGGCTTGGCTTTCAGAACCATGCCCGGCAAGGTGCCCAAAATGTATTAGATCAAAATCCCGATCATGAGGGGGCAATTGAACTTTTGAATGCCATCTACTACTTGTGTACGCCGGTACTGTCAATTGCAGGAGAAAATCAATGGGACGACCAACCCATGAAACGGAGGAATACCAAAGCCGGTCTTTCATGGTATCGGTCCAACCTCTTAAATCTGGCTTTTGAAATCGATCAATTCCGTTTTCAACACGACAGTAGTTCATCTGCGTTCATTCTCCGCGCTGAGAATACCTTTTTCGAACCCCATAGCCGCGTAGACCTGAGCGCTTCGTTGGGGCTATATGCCGCCCAAGGAAATGATTTTTTATGGGGACTCAAGGCTGGAAGGAACCTGGGCAATGCGCTCTACTTCGAGGCTGCGCTGGACAAAACACCCTATTATTACACCCTTGCCAGTGTTCAAATGGCCAGCGCCACCATGATGCTCAACAAGGAACTTTCTTTGACACTCAATCATCAAGAAAAATGGCTCGGAAAAGCGGCTTTTGAGTCGAATGAATTTGCCAAAAACGAAACGGTAAAAACACGCTATGCCTGGTTGCTTGCGCCCACCATTCACGGAAAAAAGCTGAA
>CAZBBV010000226.1:0-3801 GCA_964490025.1 uncultured Cryomorphaceae bacterium
CGCACCACCACCCGAAGATGTAACAGTAACATCATATGATCCCGGTGCAAGCCCTGTAAGGGTAACTCCATTTCCTGGACTCATTGAACTTGTGGTCGCTCCATTGCTCCATGCATAGAAGTATGGAACACTCCCGGAAAGTCCGGAAGCAGTAACGGTAATTTCGCCGTCGTTTGCACCAAAACAAGATATCTCTTGATCAATGTTTATGGTAGCTAATTGAGCCTGGGCTTCTGACCAACCTCCGATCAGAAACACAATAGAGAGGGCCATGAGCGACAGAAAGCGCTTCACGCCTCCCGGGCTTTTGGCAGTCTCAAAAAGACTTGGGTTGTCAAAGGCAGAATTTCCCGTGGAAGTTCCGGCATTTGAATTTGGGTTGTAGAGGTTACTCATGATGTGATAAAATTAAGTTTCAATTGTGATGCTTAGTAACGTTTATATACAGCGTTCCCGTGACTACATAGGTAGCCACGAAATTTGGAGCAAAGATAGTTTTATTCTTTAAACAACAAAAAATATGTTTTTTTCTTTTCACCAATGTTTTCGCGGGTTTCGAGCACTTTTTTTATTCGATTAACACACATTTTACATATCCATTTTTATACTATGCGCCTCATCTCTCGCACCCCTATTTTCGTCTTGAAGCTCTATGCACTCATCCACTTCACCAAGCAGGATAAAGGTCAACTGTATTAAAAGACACTGACCTTCAAGTGCTTTCAACTTATTAAAAGATTTTTGTTGAAAACCCTACTTTATTAACATCCTCACGCGCAAAACAACCTCTTTATCATGAATTATCTTTATCTAACTGATTTACTGTTAGTTATAGTTCGCAAAAAGCGGCTTCATTAAAATCGATTAAATAACGCTTCGTCTTTCCGCCTTTACGATTCTTCATGTTTTTAATGAAGTGTGAATACGGCGCTTTATTTCAACCTATTGATCAAAAGCGTGTTTTTTTAATCACTATTTAGATTGCTTCTAACTTAAACTGTATTTCAAAGAGCTTTTCATACTCGCTTTCCAAATTTTGACGCGCTTCTCTCACTTGTTTGTCCCAACGACCCAGCGCTTCGTAGTCGTCCATTGGCGGACTTTGCTTTTCTAGATCCTTGAGCACCGTTTCCAACTTTTTCACCCTCTGCTCCACTCCCTTCAACTGGCGGCGGAGTTCATAGCCGTTGTCGTCTTGTTGCGCCTCACGCGCTTCCTTCTTATTGGCTTGCTTTGTTTTGCTATCGCTTTCGGGTATCGCCCATTCTTTGCTCAAATCGTATATCGTGCCCAAGTGTTCCTTGAGTCTGCCGTCGTTCATATAGTATATCCGCTTGGCCAGTCCATCTAAAAAGCTTCTGTCGTGGGAAACCACAATCACGGTTCCCGGAAATTGGATAAGTGCTTCGCGAAGGACATCCTTAGTGGCCATGTCCAGGTGGTTGGTGGGTTCGTCCAGAATAAGCGTGTTTACCGGATCGAGAAAGAAGGAACACAAAGCCAGCCTGGCCTTTTCACCCCCCGACAAAACCGTAACTTTCTTCTGAACATCCTCCCCGCTAAACATGAAGGCGCCGAGTATTTTTCGCGCAGAGGTAAAGGTGTCCTGATTGGCCGTGCGCTCAGCAAATTCCAGTACTGTCCCTTTCTTTGAAAGAATCTCGTCCTGGTTCTGTGCATAGTAGCCCCACTTCACATTGTGTCCCACGTTGATTCGCCCTGAATACTTCAGGTCGCCAACAATGGTCTTTAGGATGGTACTCTTTCCTTTTCCATTTGCGCCTGTGATGGCTATTTTGTCGCCGCGCTCAATGAGCAGGCTTATTCCTTTCAGAATCAATTCGTCTTTGTATCCCGCTTTTACATCCTCCAGTTCATAGGCCACTTTGCCGGAAGGCGGAGCTGTGGGAAATTTTAAATGCACGGAGCTGTTGTCCGTTTCATCCACTTCAACCAACTCCACTTTATCCAATCGCTTAATAAGGCTCTGGGCAAAAGCTGCTTTTGATGCTTTATATCTAAAACGGTCAATGAGCTGCTCCGTTTGCTTGATCTGTTTTTCCTGGTTCACCCGTTCGCGTTCCTGACGACCTACGCGCTCGGCCTTTTGCGCCACATACTCCTGATAGCCGCCGGTAAAATCGTAGAATTTACCGTTCACTACTTCGAAGATTCTGTTCGAAGTATTGGTAAGTAAGGACTGGTCGTGCGAAATAATGAGCACCGCACCTGCATACTTCCTGATGTAGTTCTCAAACCACTCAATGGATTCAATATCCAGGTGGTTGGTAGGTTCATCCAGCATAATGAGGTCGAAATCCTGAGAAAGCAACTTGGCCAATTCTATTCGCATGATCCATCCGCCGCTGAACTCAGCCGGCGAACGATCGAGATCTTCGTGACTGAAGCCTAAGCCTCGCAGAACCATGATGATGCGCTCAAGAATTGCTTGCGGGTTCAAATAACCTAATCGGGTTTGATTCTCCGACACTTTAACCAAAAGGTTTTCATAGTCCTTGCTGTGGTAATCGGTGCGTCGTTCAAGTTCTTTTTGAAATTCGAACTCGTCTTTGAGCAATGTGTTCAATTCCTCATGGGCTGCTTGTACTTCCTCCACAATATTTGCTTGCCAATGGTCGGGTAAATGTTGACTAAGCACGCCGGTTCTTACACCGCGTTCCTTTTCTATAGACCCACTGCTGGGGCGCATGTCGCCATGTAAAAGTTTGAGCAATGAGGATTTACCGGCACCATTGCGGCCGATTAAACCTATTTTATCAGAGCGGGTAATCATGAAGTTTACATCCGTAAACACCGCGTGGCCGCCAAATTCGAGGGAAATGTTTTGTGCAGATATCACTGTGCAAAAGTAACCAAAGGATACCTTTGGCCACCAAGTTCAACACAATGTTTTCAAAAGGAAATAAGCTTTTCAGCATCTTCGCTTCCAAATGTCCGCGTTGCCATGAGGGTGAGGTGTTTAAGGAAAAAAACCCTTACAAATTGGGGCACATATTCGACATGCATGTGCAATGTTCGGTGTGCGGACAGCGATACGAAATCGAGCGAGGATTCTTTTATGGCTCCATGTATGTGAACTATGCCCTGGCTATTGCCTTGAGTGTCGCTGTTTTCGTAGCGCTCGAGGTCTTATATCCCGTAGACTTCAAAGTCTACTTGATAGTTAACGCTTCCTTACTCTTATTGCTTACCCCAATCGTTGCCCGTATAGGAAGACTGCTTTGGATGAACTTATTCATTCACTATTCCGAGCACCCTTCAGGAAACGAAGACAAGAAACTTCCTTAGGTATTTGGCCGGAATGCGCTATTGACCGCAGAAGCAGTTCGCTCAGATACGGCGCTGTAAGGTAGCCTCTACTCCCCAGTCCGTTCATCATAGCAATGCGCTTGTCGATCGGGCTTTGTCCAATCAAAGGCCTTCGGTCCACCACAGTTGGCCGGATGCCGGCTTCCATTCCCTTCACCTCAAAATCTGCTTTGTAGAACTTTCGCAAGCCTTCGCTGAGCTCGGCTTTGCCTTCCTCGCTGGGCAAAGGGTTCGAAATATCCCTACTGTAGGTAGCGCCTACCTTGTATTCTGAAGGGTTGCTCCTCAACAAGAAATAGTTGCTGCTATAAATACTTTCATTAGGCGGATCACAAGCCGAAATGGTCATCACCTCACCTTTGTTTCCCACTACTTGAACTTCGGGAAAATACTTACTCAACACAAAGGCGAAGCCCGAGCAATCCACTACGTAGTCAAAAACTTCCCCATGGTGGTGTACCCCTTTGGGAG
>CAZBBV010000227.1:0-3791 GCA_964490025.1 uncultured Cryomorphaceae bacterium
CTGCGCGAAACGCAACCTTACATAGAGCGCGCCGAGAAAAATGGCGCCAAAATCAAGTACATCTTAGAGACGCATTTCCATGCCGATTTCGTTTCGGGTCACGTGGATTTGGCATCTAAAACAGGCGCTACCATTGTTTACGGGCCCAATGCTAAAACGGGTTATGCCATTCATCAGGCGCAGGATGGCGAAATTTTAACGCTGGGAAAAATTAAGATTAAGGTGTTACACACTCCGGGACATACGCCGGAAAGCACCACCTATCTGCTGATTGACGAAAATGGTAAAAACCACGCGCTTTTCTCCGGAGACACCTTGTTTATAGGTGATGTTGGTCGTCCAGATCTTGCTGTGAAAAGCGACCTGAGCAAAGAAGACCTCGCGGGCATGCTGTTCGACAGCTTGCGAAAGAAGATTATGCCATTGGCGGATCATGTCATTGTTTATCCCGCCCATGGCGCGGGTTCGGCTTGTGGAAAGAATATGAGCAAAGAAACCTTCGACACGCTTGGCAACCAAAAAGAGGTGAACTACGCCCTTCGCGCCGATATGAGCAAAGAAGAGTTTATTGCCGAAGTGACCGAAGGCATCATGCCGCCGCCACAATATTTTCCAAAAAATGCATTGATCAATAAGCAGGGATACGAAAGTTTTGACACGGTTCTGGAACGCGGTATTGTGGGCCTCGACCCTAAGACATTTGAAGACTATGCCAACGAACTGAGCGCTTTGGTGTTGGACACACGCAGCGCAGACGACTTTGCGAATGGCCATGTGCCGAACAGCATTTTTATCGGTATCGACGGCAGTTTCGCCTCGTGGGTAGGCACTTTGGTTACCGATCTCAACACACCAATTCTGTTCATTTCTGAACCAGGTAGGGAAGAAGAGGTGGTGACCCGACTTTCGCGCGTGGGCTACGACAACACTTTAGGATATTTGGAAGGCGGAATGGAGGCTTGGAAAGCAGCTGGAAAAGAACTGGGAACCATTGCCTCTATCACAGCCGAAGAATTTTCGCAACGCGTAAAAGCCGACGGAAATACCATAGTGGACGTGCGCAAACCCACGGAATACGACGCCGAGCGTTTGTCTGCAGCCATAAACCTTCCACTCGATTTTGTGAACGACAGCATGGCCGAAATGGAAAAGGACAAACCCTACTACATCCATTGTGCAGGCGGTTATCGCAGTATGATTTTCGCCTCTATTCTACAAGCCCGTGGCTTCGATAAGTTGGTGGATGTGAAAGGCGGATTTAAGGCCATAGCCGAAACCGACCTGCCAAAAACTGCCTACGTTTGCCCTTCAACATTGAAATAAAAAGCAAGAATGGAACTGATAGCCAATCGAGTTGTGCACGAAGAAATTGGTGCTGAGATCCGGAACACAGAAACGAATGTGTGCACTGATTTAATGAAACCACACCGTATTGTAATCGAAAAAGGGCTTCAACCATGAGGTCCTTTTTTAATATCCGCTTTTGGCTGCTCGTTTCGCTCACCTTGGGCCTAGCGCCATTTTTCCCCGAACCACACATTTGGGGAAAATTGAAATGGTTGGCCGGTGGTGCGCAGGGTATGCAACTCATGGATTGGTTCGATTTACTGATGCACGGGCTACCATGGCTGTTCCTTATTGCGAGCATTGTACTGCATTTCACCCGCTTCTCAAAGTGAGATTGGTCACCAAGGACGCGGGTAAAGAATTTCACCTTTATAAACCAAAATCCTTGGAAAAATGAGAAAGATTTTTGTTCCTACCGACTTTTCTGAATCGTCAGAGATAGCCCTCAAACATGCCATGAAAATAAGTGAAGTAACCGGCGCTGCCATTGAGGCGGTGTATGTTATTCACCTTGGAAACGACGTGCTGGTGAGCGACGAAGGCGAAATAATAGACTGCTCAAAATGGGACCAAGAGCGCATAAAAGTGATGGGCGGCGAGGGAAAGGCTAAAATGGAAGCCTGGAAGCAGAAAGTAGGCGACCATTTTACCGGAAAAGTTCGTTTCGGGAAACCTGTGGAATATCTGCTCAAAGAAATCGCCGTTTCGGACCCCAGCCTTGTTGTAATCGGGAAAGCCGATAGTGGGCAATTGAAAAACCTCTTTACCGGCACCATGACCGACCAGTTGATTCGTCGTTCGTCTGTGCCTTTTTTGGTGGTGCAGGAAGAGTTGCCCAAAAATGGCGTGCGCAATTTGCTCATTAGCGGCCATCTCGATTTGATCACACAGCCTTATCTCAATCTTTTGGATGCATTTGCAAAAATGCGCGGGGCAAAGATGTATGTGCTACCCGCCAAGAAGCGCAGCGAAGCAAAAGAAGATCTTCCGGAAATATTAGTGAATTATGCCCACCAAAACAGTTGGGAAATAGAGGAAACCGCTCAAACCGGCCACTCCGACCTTTCTGCTGCACTAAAGCAAAAGGATGAAGAACTGAATATTGATGTCTTCGCCGTAACGGTGCGCTTTCGCAAGTCTTTCCAATTGTTTGGCAACAAAGAACTCTACGCCCTTACTTCTCAATTGCACAAACCCATACTCATATTTAATAATTGATCGATATGGAAACAGTTATTCAATGGATTCAGCAACCTTGGCCTTGGTACGTCGCCGGACCTTTCATTGCCCTCACCATGACTTTACTGGTATGGTTCGGCCGCAACTTTGGCATTTCGTCCAACCTTAGGGTGATGTGTTCGGCCATGGGCGCAGGTAAGTATTCCGATTTTTTCAAGTTCAATTGGAAGGAAGAGCGCTGGAACCTGGCCCTTGTGGTGGGCATGATTCTCGGCGGATTTATTGCCAGCACCTTGCTTATGCCCGACACTTCTGTGGCCATCAATCCTGAATTGGCCCAAGGACTGCGTGATGTGGGCATAGCCAGCGTAGACGAAAGTTTTGCCCCCACCGAAGTATTCTCTTGGGATGGACTCTTCACGCTTCGCGGATTTATCATGATTGTAATTGGTGGTTTCCTGATCGGCTTCGGCTCGCGCTATGCCGGCGGTTGCACCAGCGGCCATGCCATTAGCGGCCTTAGCGATCTACAGTGGCCTTCGCTGGTAGCGGTTATAGGCTTCTTTATTGGCGGCCTTTTCGTCACTTTCTTCGTGCTTCCTCATGTTCTTCAACTCTAATTTCGCGCAACCATGAAATACATAAAATTCATTTTAGTAGGAGTGATGTTCGGAATAGCGGCCAGCAAAGCGGAGTTTGTGTCGTGGTTTCGCATTTACGAAATGTTCCATTTCGCCTCATTCCACATGTATGGCGTAATAGGCAGCGCGCTGGTTTTCGGCGTACTCGTTATTCAAATCATCAAGCGTTACAAACTATCCGATATGTACGGAAACCCGGTGCGTATTGCGCCCAAGAACAAATCGATACCACGCTATCTTTTTGGCGGAATCATTTTCGGCATGGGCTGGGCGCTCACAGGTGCTTGCCCGGGGCCCATGTTTGTGTTGGTAGGGCAGGGTATGTTGATTTTCTTAGTGGTTATAGTGAGTGCGCTGGCGGGCACTTTCTTTTATGGATTGATCAAGGACAAGCTACCGCATTAAGCATAAGAGCAAATCGCGCTTTAGGCCTTCTTCACAAATTCCGACTTTAAGGACATAGAGCCAAATCCCTCTATTTTGCAGTCAATGTTGTGGTCGCCCTCTTTCAGGCGTATGTTTTTCACCTTGGTACCCGCCTTTATGGGCTGCGGCATGCCTTTCACCGGCAGATTTTTAAGCACCACTACAGAGTCGCCGTCGGCCAGTAGATTTCCGTTGGCA
>CAZBBV010000228.1:0-3787 GCA_964490025.1 uncultured Cryomorphaceae bacterium
AAAGCTATCGACTTAACAGTGAACAACTAAAAACTAAAAGTGAAAAGTGAAAAATTCCTACTTCTTTCCCAAATCACACCGTCGTCTGTGGACTGTTGTCCGTCGTCCAATAGCCGTGGACCGTGGACCAAAAGCTATCGACTTAACAGTGAACAACTAAAAACTAAAAGTGAAAAGTGAAAAATCCCTACTTATTTACCAAATCACACCGTCGACTGTGGACCGTCGTCCGTGGACCAAAAGCTATGGACTATTGACTATCGACTAATCGCTATCGACTGTAAAAAATCCCCCACTCCAACCCCAATCATTCCCTAAAAAAGGCCAATTTTGTGCCGGATGGACAATCAGAAAACCGTTTTCATTACCGGTATCGCCGGATTCATTGGCTTTCATGTGGCCGAACGCCTGCTACACGCGGGCTGGAAAGTGATTGGACTGGACAACCTCAACGACTATTACGACCCCGCCCTGAAGCTGGCACGCCTTTCGGAACTCGGTCTTTCGCTTCCCGAAAATTTTCGAAGTAACGCGGTGCCCCTCAGCGCCCACCACGGCCAGCTTAGCTTTTACTACGGCGATCTGGCCGACCGCGCACTCATCTTCGCCATTTTCGAAAAACACCGCCCCCAATTCGTCGTTCATCTGGCCGCTCAGGCAGGCGTGCGTTACAGCATTGACCACCCGGAGGCGTATATCGCTTCCAATCTGCTGGGCTTTGCCAACATGCTGGAGGCCTGCCGCGCACACAAACCCCAACACCTGCTCTATGCCAGCAGCAGCAGTGTGTACGGCCTCAACAGCAAGGTGCCCTTTTCCACCTCCGACCCGGTGGACCACCCTGTGAGCCTCTACGCCGCCACCAAAAAAAGCAACGAGCTGATGGCACACAGCTACAGCCATTTGTTCGGCATTCCCAGCACCGGTCTGCGTTTCTTCACCGTGTATGGCCCATGGGGACGACCCGATATGGCCTACTTTTCCTTTTCCGAAAAAATTCTGACAGGGAAAAGCATACAGGTGTTCAACCACGGCAAGCTTAGCCGAGACTTCACCTACATAGACGACATTGTGGAAGGCATCTTCCGACTCTTGCCCCTGGCACCCGAAAGCAAGGATGGCGCGCCCTACCGACTGATGAACATTGGCAACAACGCCCCGGTGAACCTCTTGGAGTTTATCGAAACCCTGGAAAGCGAGCTGGGACACAGCGCCCAAAAAGAATATGTGGACATGCAAGCGGGCGACGTGCTGCAAACCTGGGCCGATTCGTCCGATTTGTGGGAGCTCACGGCTTTCCGACCACAGACCTCACTTCGAGACGGATTGCGTAAGTTCGCAGAGTGGTATAAATCTTATTATTCCGACCCTAAACCGTGAAAGCCAGCCTGAGTATTGTCGTTCCTGTGATGAACGAAGAAGAGAACGTAGCCCCACTACACGAAGAAATTGTAAGCGTGTGCGAACGCGAAGGCTATATCTACGAAATCATCTTCGTGGATGACGGATCGCGCGACCGCACTTGTGAAATCATCCGCGGACTAAAACCCGTGAAACTGATCCGCCTGCGCCGCAACTTCGGCCAAACTGCTGCCATGGACGCGGGCATAAAAGCCGCCCAAAACACCTATATCGTGACCATGGACGGCGACCGCCAGAACGACCCCGCCGACATTCCGGGCATGCTCAACTACATGATGGACAACCACCTGGATGTGGTGAGCGGATGGCGCAAAGACCGAAAAGATCCTTTCTCGAAACACTTTGTGTCGCGCGGAGCCAACCTGCTGCGCAAGCTGCTCATCAACGACGGCATTCACGACAGTGGCTGCTCGCTCAAAATCTATCGCCGCGAGGCATTCACAGGCATTTCGCTCTATGGCGAGATGCACCGCTTCATACCTGCCATCTTAAAAATAAAAGGCTTCTCCGTGGGCGAATACGTGGTGAAGCACCGCGCCCGCGTAGCGGGAGTGACCAAATACAACTACCGCCGCACCCTGAAAGGCCTCATAGACATGGTGAGCGTGTGGTTTTGGAACAAATACTCCGTGCGCCCGCTGCACTTACTTGGCGGATTGGGCATTTTCTTTATTATCATGAGCTGCTTCACCGGCCTCATGACCTTCTACGAATTCATGCGTGGACAAAGCGTGGCCAATACCGGCTGGACGCTCCTCACCATGTTCCTCTTTCTAGGCGGATTGCAACTCTTCATCTCCGGGCTCCTGGCCGACATTATGGTGAAAAGCTACTTCGGCACCACCCGCGACCACAGCTACAGCATTGCGGAGGTGTATATCGAACAGTAGCACAAGAAATTAGTAAGTTGTCTTTCGCTTAAGGCATCAAACTAGATTAGTTGTCTGGTTAAAAAGCTCCACTTTGAAATTCACTTTTGCATTTAGTGCTTTGAAGACCTTGATGATGGTTTCAAATCTGGCGTCAGTTAAACTGTTCTCAAGTTTTGAGATTTGAGATTTTTGAACTCCAACTAGTTTACCCAATTCTTCTTGCGTCAAGTTTCGTTGAATACGCGCTTGCTTAATAGCAGCTCCTAATAAGTCAAGCCTGAGCTCCCGCTCGAAAGCTTCACGCTTTGGTGTTCCTCTTCTGCCGATATGCTTATCGGTAATCTACTCTAAGCTGTAAGTTTTTAATTCTGGCTTATTCATTCTTTCTTGTCTTTATTTTCAAAATACACTTTCCGGAGACGGTTGGCTTTATCCAATTCGCCCTTTGGCGTTTTTCCTGATTTCTTGATTAGGCCATGGGACGAGATTACAATTGTCTCGGTTTTCTCTGATTTGTCCCAAAAAGCAAACAGTCGATAATGCGTCTTGTTGTAGAGCGTTCTAAACTCCCAAATCTCATCAGTCAGCTTTTTAAAGATTTCCCTATC
Organism: uncultured Cryomorphaceae bacterium; assembly: GCA_964490025.1. GTDB lineage: Bacteria > Bacteroidota > Bacteroidia > Flavobacteriales > ECT2AJA-044 > CAZBBV01. The sequence continues at coordinate 2,903 of CAZBBV010000228.1, forward strand.
GTTTGAATACCTTGCCTTCCAAATATTGTATAGGATCTTATCTCGAACCTTTTCATCAAGACTGTCAAGAAATTTTGCGGCCTCACTCATCAACTCAACTTTAAACTTTGGTGCCTGCAATTGAAAATCGTTTGCACAAAGTTAGCTGTTTCTTCATTAGGAAACTTTTTTAAAGATAAAGTTTTCGTCACCTCAACTCTGAGTATGGCCGTATTGATGGAAATGGAAGTACTATGATTCTTATTCATGATAAATCTGAGCTTCCTCATATCTCGCAAAGCGCTCATGAAAATAGCCGAATAACTCATCATATTAATTGTCAAATAAGCTTTTTATTCAGTCATTAGCGCACGAAAAACCAACACCACCATGTGCGGAATTGCCGGATTTGTAGGAAAAGGAGATACACAGCTGCTCAAGGGCATGACCGACCGCATCTCTTGGCGCGGCCCGGATGCCGAAGGCCACTGGGCTGATGCCGAAAACGGCGTGTACCTGGGCCACCGTCGCCTGTCCATCATTGACCTGAGCGGAGGCGCACAACCCATGCACGACCACAGCGGGCAATACAGCATTACCTTCAATGGCGAGATCTACAACCACCTCCACATTCGCCGCGAACTGGAAAGCCGCGGACACCGATTCCTCACCCACCACAGCGACACCGAGGTGCTGCTGGAAGCCTACAAAGCCTGGGGCCCCGATATGCTGCCGCGCCTCAACGGTATGTTCGCTTTCGCCATTTACGACCGCGCCAAAAAGCAATTCGTGATTCGCACCTATCGCGCAGGCGGGGAAATGCTCGAACCCGAAATCGAGGTCACTGATGGCAAGATCGTCTGGCAGTTTCCCGATCCACGCGCCGGTCGGATTCGATTTACGTTA
>CAZBBV010000229.1:0-3783 GCA_964490025.1 uncultured Cryomorphaceae bacterium
AGCAACATGCCCGCCACGGACAACAACCCCAACTTCAAGCTTCGCGTGGCCTTTGCCGCAGGAACCGGCGGATTGGCAGGCAATAATCGTTATGACAATTTCACCTTGGATGGCGAAGTGATTGGCGGTGGCGACACCTTCCCGCCAACAGCCGCTTTCAGCATCACAGACGGAACTATAAATGTTCCCACCAATGCAGCACCTCGCATTATATTCAATGAAGCAGTGCAATTTATCGGCGGCGCCGCGCTTACACCGGCTATTCTAGATACCATAGTGGAGCTGCGTATAAACAATTCTACAGGAACTCTAGTGTCGAAATCTGCCGTAATGAGTGGAGATACCATTATCATTTCTCCAAGCAGCGCCTTACAGAACAACCAAACATACTGGCTAGGCGTGCGCGACGGTTTCATCACCGACTTGGCCGGAAACCTGCTGGGAAATGGCGTAAACGCTTCATTCACCACCATCTCGTTGCAAACGGTGCTTACCGCCGGAGATATTGTACCGGTGGCTTACCGTATGAATGCCAACGCAACTGAGGACGAAATGGCCCTACTAACATTTGTAAATATACTTCCCGGAACCATCTTGAATTTCACAGACAACAAGTACGTGCCTACCAATGCCCAGCCGCAATGTGCCGGCGGCATTCAGTGGACCGCTCCGGCGGGGGGTGTGGCTGCTGGAACTGTAATCTATATACAAAACGACGTACCTACTGCTAACCTTGGAACGATTTCCGGCGGCGGATTTGGCCTGAGCTCAGGTGGCGACCAATTTATCGTGTACACAGGCACAGCGGCCACAGCGAGTCATGTAACAGCATTAACCAGCAACGGATGGCTAGCAACAAATACCTCCTGCTCAGGAAGCATTTCGGCGCAACCGGCAGGATTGGTGGACGGCGTGAACAGCTTCAATGCTTCCACAGTGGCGGGAAATGTTAGCGGTAACACGGTGAACGCCTACTACGACGGCCCACAAAGTGGTTCCTTTGTAAAAGACAGCATACTGAACCCAATCTATTGGGTGGGAGTAGGCGGAAGCACTGCGCCGCAGCAATGGCCCAACTATAGTTTTCCGGGCCCTCCAACTGTGAGCGCGGTTTATGTGACAGGTCCTACAACAATTGAGGTGGCTTTTACCAAAGACATGAACCAAGTTTCCGCAACAAACTTGGCAAACTACACTGGTATTGCCGGTCTAATTACGGCTGTGATGACCAACAACGGCGCTTTGAATGACACAGTGACCCTTACTTTTTCTTCACCATTTTCTTCAGGAAGCAGCTACACCCTTACTGTCGATAATGTTTTAGATAATTTGGGAGACGCTATGTTCTCGCCTTTCAGCTACAGCTTCACCTACTCTACCATCATTTCCTTCGCCGATCGATTTATGGTAGTGGCTGAAGACGCAGGACAAGCCCAAATAGTAATGACTGTGGAAAACCCAAGTGTTGCCAGTTTTGACGTAACCATGTGGGCAACTCCATACAGCACCGCCGGATCTGCCGATTACACCTTTTCCAATCAGACCATTACCCTATCAGGAACGGGCACCAGCCACACCATTACCATCCCAATTGTGAATGACAACTTGGTAGAGGACGACGAATATGTGTTTGTGCAAATCAGCAACCTACAGGGGGCCACACTTAGCGGACAAGATTTCTTCACCCTTTACATTCGCGACAACGACCGCCAGGCGCCACAGGCTACAGAGGAAATTTCATTGACCTTGATTTCGAGCTTCGATCCGTCAACCACCGGCAGCACATGCGAAGTGGTCGCTTATGACGCGCCCAGCAAACGATTATATGTTACCAATGGTGAAGACAATCGCTTTGACATTATTGATTTCAACAACCCTGCTGCACCATTTACCATCTCGAATATTGACATTTCCGCTTACGGAAGCATCACCAGCATAGCCGTTTACAATGGTTTGGTGGCCACCTCTATTCCTAGCGTGAATGAGCAAGATCCGGGTAAAGTGGTGTTCTTCAATGTGGATGGGCAATACATCACAGAAGTGACGGTGGGCTCGCAGCCGGATATGATCACTTTTACACCAAACGGCCAAAAAGTAGTAGTGTGCGGCGAAGGTCAACCCAACACCACCTTCACAAACGACCCTGAAGGTACGGTGGCCATAATTGATGTGAGCGGTGCTACCATTTCGCAAGCCAATGTGACCTTGCTCGATTTTACCGGATTCAATGCACAAGAAGCAAGCTTGATAGCCTCCGGAATCCGTAAGGCGTCGAACATTAATACCCTTTCGCAAAACCTGGAGCCTGAGTATGTAACCATTTCGGCAGACGGCAACACGGCATGGGTAACCCTTCAGGAAAACAATGCCCTAGCGGTGGTGAACCTGAGCAACAACACCATTTCGTCGCTAATTCCACTTGGCACACGCGACCAAAGTCTTGTGGGCAATGGTTTCGACGCCAGCGACAACAATGGCGAAATTCTAATCTCACAATGGCCGGTGAAAGCATTCTTCATCCCGGATGCTATTGCAAACTATACTGTGGGCGGCGTAACTTACCTAATCACAGCCAACGAAGGCGACGAGCGTGAGTATTCGGCGGTGAACGAACGTACCACTGTGGGCGCAAGCAGCACAGTGCTCGATTCGGCGGCTTTCCCGCATGCCCGTATGCTAAAAGAAGCAAGCAATTTGGGTCGCTTCCGCATTAGCAACCTTAGTGGCGATACTGATGGTGACGGCGACTATGACGAACTGAATTGCGTGGGTTCTCGCTCATTCACCATTTGGAATGCACACACGGGAGCGATAGTGTACGACAGTGGAAACGATCTTGAGTTGATCACTGCCGCCGATCCTGTATTTGGTGCTCTCTTCAATGCCGACCATGAGGACAATGTATTGAAAGGAAGAAGTCGTGCTAAAGGGCCTGAACCTGAAGGCGTAACTGTGGGTACCATTGGTGCCAACACCTATGCCTTTGTGGTATTGGAGCGCATTGGAGGCGTGATGGTGTATAAAGTAACCAACCCTGCCCAGCCTGAGTTTGTGCAATACATCAACACCCGCAACCCGAATGCATTGGGTGGTGATTTGGGTGCCGAAACGGTGATCTTTATCCCGGCGGCCACCAGTCCGAATGGAAAGAACCTTGTGGTGGTAGCCAATGAGATAAGCGGAACGCTGGCCATATTTGAAATATTTGTGGATGACAGCTCAGTGGAAGAGAATGCTTTTGAAGCCAAAGAACTTAAAGTGATGCCGAACCCGACCAGCGGTGTAGTGCGCTTCGAAGGCTTTCAGGAAAATGTGCGCGTGTACAATGCACAAGGGGTGCAAGTGGCGGAATTCAACAGAGTTCATGAAATTGACCTTCGCGAGTTTGCCGCCGGATTGTACATCATCAGCAACGACCGTGGACAGTATGCCCGCGTAGTACGCCAATAAGATTCAATAAAACTCAAACTAACCCTTAAGAGAAACGGGAGTCAATTGGCTCCCGTTTTTTGTTGGCGAGATAACAAATGCTTTACGTTCTTAGCTTACTCAAAAACAACTCCAACCCCTTGTGATGTGCATCTGTAAGCGGGTACTGAATGTAGCGCTGCAGGTAGTCCAATAAAGCAAAAGGATAGCGCGACTGACTTTCGGCAACGGCTTCATTTAAATGTTCTAAACCTTTCTGCTGCGCCGCGTCGAAAGCTTTTATGAAGTCACTCGAAATGGGCTTATTGGCCACCCAGGCGGCAAAAACAAATGGAAGGCCGGTGTGGTGCTGCC
>CAZBBV010000230.1:0-3778 GCA_964490025.1 uncultured Cryomorphaceae bacterium
TGTGGCGACAGAAACAGTGTTTGGCGAATGGTCTCGCGGCTGTAAATGTTTCTAATGTTCACCTCCACCGCCGGAACATCTATGGAGCGGATGGCATCTGCCATGGCCAGGCTGGTGTGGCCGTAAGCCCCCGGATTGATGATGATGCCTTGCGCCATGTTTCCCGCACGCTGAATGGCATTCACCAGTTCGCCTTCCACATTGCTTTGGTAATACTCGAACTCGTGCGCAGGCAACAGCTCTTGCAGCCTTTCGAGGTAATCCTCAAACGATTCTTGCCCGTAAATGGACGTTTCGCGCTGCCCGAGAAGGTTTAGATTTGGCCCGTTGATGATGTGTATTTTCATGTTCTTCGCGTTAGAAGGAGAAAGCGCAAATTAAACCCGAATTTTTCAGCACAGGAAGAACAAATGTCGCCGCAAAAACTACTTGACCAATTCGAAGCCTACCTGACACTGGAGCGCGGCCTGTCGGATAACACGCGCTACAACTACCGTTTCGATCTGGAGAAACTGATAAAATACTGCGAAGACAGCCAACTCTCTGTTCTGAAATTGTCGCTGAAAGACCTGGAAAAATTCATCCGCGCCTACGCCGAACTCGGCTTTGCCGCCACCTCGCAGGCCAGGCTCATCTCCTCCATTCGGCAGTTTTATAAATTTTTGATGATGGAAGAGTACCGCAGCGACAACCCCAGCGAACTGCTCGAAGCGCCCAAAATGGGCCGAAAGCTGCCGGATGTGCTTTCCATTCAGGAAATTGACCGAATAATTGAAGCCGTGGACCTGAGCAAACCCAGCGGCGAGCGCGACCGCGCCATGCTCGAAACCCTCTATTCATGCGGATTGCGCGTGAGCGAACTCACTGGATTGAAAATATCCAACCTCTTTCGCAGCGATAAGTTTGTGAAAGTGCTGGGAAAAGGAAACAAGGAAAGGCTGGTGCCCATTTCGGGTCGTGCGTTGAAATACATTGACATTTACCTCAGTGAAGTGCGCGTGCATCAGAACATCCACCCAAAATCGCGCGACAACATTTTTTTGAACCAAAGAGGCTCTGCCCTTTCGCGCGTTCATGTGTTTACCATGTTGAAGGAATTGGCGGTGAAGGCAGGAATTAAAAAGAACATCAGCCCGCACACTTTCCGGCATTCCTTTGCCACACATTTACTGGAAGGCGGCGCCAATCTGGGTGCCGTGCAAGCCATGCTGGGACACGAAAGCATTGTGACTACTGAGATTTACACCCATCTCGACCGCGAGTATTTGCGCTCGGCCATGATGCACCATCCGCGGGCTTAGTGCTTGGCGCTGGGCGTTAGCGTTCCGTCTTCGAATGACCGGATAAGGATGTTTTCAATCAACCAATCTTCGCGGTTGTTTTCCGGATCGTACTCCTTTTTCATATCCGAATCGTAAAAGCTGGCTATGCTTTGGTACATAAAAGCATTAAACCCGCCGCGCAACCTTTTCACCACGTCATAAGAGGTTTCCCCCGTTTGGCGGTGGATGAGCTTCATCAATATCTGACCTTCGGTGCGCGTGAGTTGCTTCAGTTCTTCTTTGTACTGTTTGCGGGCCTCTTCTTCCCTTTTCTTGATGTACTTGTTCTGTTTCCTTCGCTTTTCCATGGCCGCTACACTGTTGTCCACTTCTTCCAAATCGCGTGCAGCAATAAGGGCATACGGATACACTTTCAGCACCTTGTTGCGCAAAATGTAATACTGCCTGCGCGCCTCTGCGTCTTCAAAATCGGGAAGGGGGGTCACCGTTACGGTGTTGAGGTAGTGAATTTTCAGGGTGTCGTCTTCCATGTATAAGGAATCCGGCAATGGTTCGGGAACCTGCGCCTGTGCTGCAAATGCAAGAAAAAAGCTGAGTATGCAGATGAAGCGTTTCATGTCGATCAGTTCATGTTCGGTTGCGTTTCCAGTTCGATAACGAAATATCCGTACCACTTGTTTTGCTTGGCTCCGTGGCTTTGTCTTGTTCGGTAATCAACACCGCAATGGCGGCAGCTATTTCCGCTTCTTCGGCACTCAATTCCTGCTCCAGCGCTTCCGGCGTAAAATACCTCGGAACAAAGTTCGTATCAAACTTCCCTTCGCGAAAAGCGGGATGATTCATCACAAAGGCGCCAAACTCTAGGGTGTTTTTCACGCCCACAATTTCGTATTCCGAAATGGCGCGAAGCATGCGGTCCATGGCTTCATCTCGGTCTTTGCCGTAGGCAATCAGTTTCGAGATCATGGGGTCGTAATAGATCGGGATGCTCATGCCCTCTTCAAATCCATCATCCACCCGCACGCCTGCGCCCATGGGTGCTTTGTAGATGAGCAGCGTGCCAATGTCAGGCACAAAATTCTCACGCGGATTTTCGGCATACACGCGCAGTTCCACCGCATGGCCGGTGATGGTCAAATCTTCCTGACGGAAACTGATGGGCAGCCCGCGGGCAATGTTGATCTGCTCGCGCACCAGGTCCACGCCTGTGATCATCTCCGTTACCGGGTGCTCCACCTGCAGGCGGGTGTTCATTTCCAAAAAGTAAAAATTGAGCGCATCATCCACCAAAAACTCCACGGTTCCTGCGCCCAGATAGTCGCAGGCGCGGGCCACATCACAGGCCGCAGCGCCCATTTTGGCCCTCACCTCAGGTGTGAGGCACGAGCTTGGCGCCTCTTCCACCACCTTTTGGTGGCGGCGTTGCACCGAGCATTCGCGCTCGAACAGATGCACCACATTGCCGTGGCTGTCGGCCAGCACCTGTATTTCGATATGCTTGGGGTTGGTCACAAATTTTTCGATAAACACCGAGCCGTCGCCAAAGCTGGAGGTGGCCTCGCTGATGGCCAGATTCATCTGTTCTTCCAGTTCTTCTGCGTTGTGCACGGTGCGCATGCCTTTTCCACCGCCGCCGGCAGAGGCCTTGATCAGTATCGGGAAGCCGATAGCCTTGGCAATGCGCTTGGCTTCTTCGGGGTCGGCCACCGCTTCGTCGGTGCCGGGCACCATAGGGATGTCGTAATTTTTCACCGCTCGCTTGGCCGCCAGCTTCGAGCCCATGGTGCGAATGGCCGGCGCCTTGGGGCCAATGAAGGTGATGCCCGCTTTGGCCACTTTTTCCGAAAAGTCGGCATTCTCGCTCAGGAATCCGTAGCCCGGATGAATGCCATCCACGCCCAGCTCCAGGGCTTTCTGAATAATATATTCGGCGCGGAGGTAGCTGTCCTTAGAGGCGGGCGGGCCCACGCAGATGGCCTCATCAGCATAGCGCACATGCGGACTTTTCCGATCGGCTTCACTGTAAATGGCCACTGTGGCAATGCCCATGTCTTTAGCTGTTTTCATCACCCGTAGGGCGATCTCTCCGCGGTTGGCCACCAGTATTTTCTTCATGCTTTTGTCGCTTTTTTTCGGAGTGGAAAAGTACGAATTAAGGGCAGATCATCCGGTTTGTTATCCATCATGTCATGCCGAACTTGTTACGGGATCTATGGGAACCATACCATCCCCAATCCAGACCTCTGCAATGAATAGCCCTCTCGACCAATTCTACTGTTAAGAAAGACAGAACCATTGCCCCTTGCAAAACCCATGCATCTCATTCTATTCACTTGAAGTGCAGTAATTCACAAAAATAAACTAGGTTTGAGATAAGATAAGACTGACGACAGATAAACCTACAAACAAGCTAGCAGTGATTTTAAGAAAGACAAAAGACTACTAAAAAATAATAAATGAAAAAATTCACAATACAAGAACGGATTACTGAAAGA
>CAZBBV010000231.1:0-3746 GCA_964490025.1 uncultured Cryomorphaceae bacterium
CCGGTTTTTGCAAAAAGCCATACTGATGCGCGAGGCTCGAATGCGCTTCAAAGCGCTCGTGTTCATCCTTTATATGGGGGAGATATTCTTCGTAGCGCGAAAGGAAATAGAAGGCGAAGGCAAAAAAATCGAAGGGCAGTGCGCTCTCTTTACCAACCTGAAAAAATAGGGGCAGACCGTCCAAGAACTCAAGACGCAATTCCGGCTCATGAATGCCGGTTTCGAACAAGAAGTCTGTGCTCTGGAGGTAAATGCCGTCGCCGTTTTTTTTGTGGGTGTATTCCATTTTTGGCCCTGAAAACACTTCGAATTCTTCCCAGGAAGTCGTCACTGTGGCCGGCACGTGCAGCATCTCTGTGAAAAGCTGCTTCACCACATAGCTGAGGCGCGGCGTGTTCTTATGGCTGTAGATGAGTATCATGAACCTATCAATGCTTCACAGATTTTTATGGCGCTGCTTCCGTCGCCGTACAACGCGGCTTTCGGCGTGAAAAATTTCCCTGCCAAGGTATCGTATCCGCGCTTCAGTTCATCATAATCGGCATCCACGCAGATGGCTTTTCCATCCGCCACTATTTCGGTCCATTCGGTTTCGGCACGCAAGATCAATGAAGGCCGACCTTGCAGGTACAATTCCTTTTGCACACCGCCACTGTCTGTTATTCCGATCATGGCATTTCGCTGTGCCTTTAGGGTTTCCAGATAGGTCATGGGCGGCAGGGTAGTAATCCATTTATTACGGGAAAGGTGCGGAAACAAATCCTCCAATTGTTTTTTTATACGGGGGTGCACCGGCCACAGCACGCGCACTTCCTTTTCTTCCGCCAGGCGAAGGACATTGTTGACCAATGAGATGAACCGCATTTGGTTGTCTGTGTTTCCGGCGCGGTGCAAGGTGAGCAGCACATGGCCTGCCTCGCTAGTTTCATCAGCTTTTTCTCTTTCGGCGTAATACTTCACGCTGTCGTACATCACGTCGCCCACTTGGAGCACCTTTACTTTTCCGCCATCTACGATTCCTTCCTTTTTGAGATTTTCTACCGCCTGGTCGGTTGGGCAAAACAAGATATCGGAAAGCCGATCGGTGCGCACGCGGTTTCGTTCTTCGGGCATCTCACTGTCGTACGATCGCAGTCCGGCCTCCACATGTGCCAGGCGGATACCGCATTGCACAGCCGCTTCAGCCCCGGCCAGCGTGCTCGTGGTGTCGCCATACACCAGCACCCAATCGGGTTTTTCTCGGGTAAAAAGGGCGGAGAGTTGTTCCTTCATCTCGCGCAATTGCTCTGCGCCGGTTCCTACGCCAATGCCAAGGTTTATAAAGGGTTCCGGAATTTCCAGTTCCTGAAAAAATGCTTCCGACATGTTGCGGTCGTAGTGCTGACCGGTGTGAATGATGAATTCCTGGATTTGCTCGGAAAAGTGCTGGCGAATGGCACGCGACACGGTAGCCGCCTTTATGAACTGCGGACGCGCGCCCACTATGGTAAAAAGTTTCAACATCAAGTCATCATTTGCTCGTCGGCAAAGCTAAAGTATTCGCTCTCGGTCACAATGAGGTGGTCCAGCACCTTGATGTCCAATATTTCTCCGCCGTGCGACAGCTTCTTGGTCAGTTTCTTGTCCGCCTCGCTGGGCTGCTTGTTGCCGCTGGGGTGGTTGTGGCACACTATGATGGAGGTGGCTTTTTCTTCCAGGGCTCGTTTGAAAATGATGCGCACATCTGCCACAGTGCCCGTGATGCCGCCAATGCTCACACGCTCCATTTTCATCAGCCTGTTGGAGTTGTTGAGCAGCAGCACCCAAAATTCCTCGTGCGGCAGGTCGCAGAGCTTGGTGTGAATGAGCTCGAAAGCATCCTTGCTCGATTTGATCTTGCTGCGCTCAGTGCGGTCAGCAATTTTCCGGCGAAAGCCGATCTCCATAGCCGTGATGATGGTGATGGCCTTGGCCTCGCCTATGCCTTTGTACTTCATCAGCTCGCTCAACTCCATCTGTCCAAGCTTCGAAAGGTCGTTGTCAATGTCCTGCAGAATTCGTTTGCACAAATCCACCGCCGACTCCGAGCGTGTGCCGCTGCCAATCAGTATGGCCAGCAGCTCGGCATGGCTCAGCGCCTCCTTGCCTTTCAGCATCAGTTTCTCACGCGGGCGGTCGTCCGCCGACCAGTTTTTTATGGAATTGTTTTTCTCCATAATTACATTCTATTCGCTTTTGCCGAAAGTAGCAGAATGGCCGGTATAAAAAAAGCCCCTCCGCATAAGGCGAAGGGGCTTTCTTCAAATTTTTTTGTGTTGGCTTAGGCCATAGCCGCAATCTGCTTGGAAAGGCTGCTCTTTAAGTTACCCGCTTTGTTCTTGTGGATAACATTGGTTTTGGCCAATTTATCTAACATAGAGAAAAGACTTGGAAGTGCTTTTTCAGCCGCCGCCTTGTCTTCCAACTTACGGAAGTCGCGAATAGCATTACGGGTAGTTTTGTGGTAATATTTATTACGCACGCGCTTCGCCTCGTTGCTTCTGATTCTCTTTAATGCCGACTTGTGATTTGCCATAATTTCTTAACTGTTAATCGTTGTAGCCCGTACGGGAATCGAACCCGTGTTTCCAGAATGAAAATCTGGCGTCCTAACCCCTAGACGAACGGGCCGTCTATAAAACCTCGCTTAAAAAGCGGATGCAAATGTAAAACATATTTGATTTGATGCAAGCCCTGTATGGAAATTTTCAGCCATCAGTAGGCTCTGGCAAACAACACCCTGCCCGTGCTTGGGTTTCCGGTGAGGATGCACTTGCCGGCTTCCGCTTTCCTGTCCAGCGGAATGCAGCGTATGGTGGCTTTTGTCAGGTCTTTTATCTTCTCTTCCGTTTCGGCGGTGCCGTCCCAATGGGCATGCACAAAGCCGCCTTTGTTTTCGATAAGGTCCACAAACTCGTCCCAATTGTTGGCGATATGGGTGTTCTCTTCGCGGTTGGTCAATGCCTTTTTGAACAGGTTGTCCTGAATGGCTTCCAACAAATGCTCCACCTTGGAGGCCAGATCGGTCATGCTCAGCACTTCTTTTTCCAGGGTATCGCGGCGGGCCACTTCCACAGTTCCGTTTTGCAAATCGCGCGGTCCAATGGCTATGCGAACAGGCACGCCCTTTAGCTCATATTCATTGAACTTCCATCCCGGGCGGTGGGTGTCGCGCTTGTCGTACTTGCAGCGTATGCCTAGCTTTCTAAAGGCTTGGATGAACTCGTTGGCCTTTTCGGTGATGGCTTCAAACTCTTCTTGCGAGCGATAGATGGGCACAATGACCACCTGATCGGGTGCTAGTTTTGGCGGTATCACCAGGCCGTTGTCGTCCGAATGGGTCATCACCAAGGCGCCCATCAACCGGGTGGAAACCCCCCAGGAGGTAGCCCACACATATTCTTGCTTTCCGTTTTGGTCGAGAAATTTCACGTCGAAGGCTTTGGCAAAGTTCTGCCCCAGGAAATGGGAGGTTCCTGCCTGTAGCGCTTTGCCGTCTTGCATCAGGGCTTCAATGCAGTAGGTTTCCAGTGCCCCGGCAAAGCGCTCATTGGGCGATTTCACCCCTTTGATCACCGGAATGGCGAGGTAGTTCTCTGCAAACTCGGCATAAACATCCAGCATGCGCTCGGCTTCTTCTATGGCTTCTTGTTCGGTGGCATGCGCCGTGTGTCCTTCTTGCCAAAGGAATTCTGTTGTGCGCAGGAAAAGTCGGGTGCGCATTTCCC
>CAZBBV010000232.1:0-3743 GCA_964490025.1 uncultured Cryomorphaceae bacterium
GGGATAGATGCGGAACGCTATCCCCCAATAGCGGCTCAAGTGGAAGTAACAGACACATTGGTGACTAGGATCAATGTAAACACAGCCGACTTTTCCACATTGGTAAAGCATCCTTACATCTCTAAAGAGCTGACCCTGCTCATTATCAACTTTAGAGAAGAAATCAGAGACTTCAAGAATGTTGATGAAGTGTTTCAACTCGGTTTGATGACCCAAGAGGAATTCCATAAACTTGCCCCTTACTTGGTAGTGAAGTAAGATGAAATGAGCAGACTGCTCGAACTACCACCGCCCATTGTCGTTTTAGGACAGTAATTGGCGAAAACGAATGCTAAAAAACTGTTGAAAAGAGATGGCTAGAATGACCGAAACACAATTGATGGTAGCCCAGTCGGCTAGAGACTTTGCGGAACAACATATCCGTCCCAACATCATGAAATGGGATGAAGCCCAGATATTCCCGGTGGAGCTTTTTAGAGAAATGGGAAAGCTAGGTTTAATGGGCGTGTTGGTGCCGGAGGAGTACGGCGGTTCAGGACTTGGCTATGATGAATACATAGCAGCTATAGTGGAAATATCGAAAGTAGATCCGAGCATTGGTTTATCCATGGCCGCGCACAACTCGCTTTGTACCAACCATATTTTAGAATTTGGAAACGAGGAACAAAAGCGAAAATGGCTACCAAAACTTGCCACCGGCGAATGGATAGGCGCATGGGGATTGACCGAAGTTGGCACCGGTTCGGACGCGGGGGGAATGAACACCGTGGCCAAGCGTGACGGCGACTATTGGGTCATCAATGGCTCAAAGAACTTCATTACCCATGGCATAAGTGGCAACGTGGCTGTTGTAATTGTGCGCACCGGCGAAAAAGGAGACTCACGAGGCATGACTGCTTTCGTAATTGAAAAAGGAACACCTGGTTTTTCTGCCGGAAGGAAAGAGGATAAACTGGGCATGCGCGCCTCCGAAACGACTGAACTGATTTTTGAGAATTGTCGAGTTCACCAAGCCAATATGCTAGGGAAAGAAGGCGAAGGATTTCATCAATCCATGAAAGTGCTGGATGGAGGGCGCATATCAATTGCGGCACTCTCTATAGGCATTGCGCAAGGGGCCTACGAGGCAGCACTGAAATATTCAAAAGAGCGCCATCAGTTTGGCCAACCAATCTCAAGTTTTCAAGGCATTTCGTTTAAGCTTGCGGAAATGATTACCAAGATAAAAGCTGCCGAAGCCCTTACGTACAAAGCAGGGGAAATGAAGAATGCCAAGGAGAAAGTTACGCTGGACTCGGCCATTGCCAAGCTTTATGCATCAGAGATTTGTTGTGAAGTGGCAGCTGAAGCAGTGCAGGTTTTTGGCGGATACGGTTTCACAAAAGACTTTCCGGTGGAAAAATTCTATCGCGATTGTAAATTGTGCACCATTGGCGAAGGAACGAGTGAGATTCAAAAGGTGGTGATAGCCAAAAACATTCTTGGGTAAATGTTTTGAAGCGAAGAATCAATTACTATATTTGCCGACCAAAATTTAACAGTAAAAGCATATGTTGATTATTCCAATTAAAGAAGGAGAATCTATTGACCGAGTTCTAAAACGCTTCAAAAGGAAGTTCGATAAAACAGGTGCTATGAGACAATTGCGTACCAGACAGGCTTTCACAAAGAAGTCGGTGGAGCGTAGAAAAGAGCTCATAAAGGCCTCTTACATACAGACATTAAAAGATAGGGAAGAGAGATAGTACTTTCAGAAGTATTGTCGACAACTAAAGCCCGGAGTTATCTCCGGGCTTTTTATTTTTACGCATGCAGCATCTCGAGTCTTTTTTGGAATACCTCACACTAGAGAAATCCTATTCACCATATACGATAAGAGCTTACCGAACGGATTTGGATCAACTTGCCGCCTTTCTCCGATCGGAATATGAGGTAGAAGATCCCATTCACATAACACATCCTTTGATCAGAGATTGGGTCGTTCAGCTCATGAAGGAATATGAGTCAAAATCCGTGACACGTAAAATTTCTGCTGTAAAAAGTTTCTTCAAGTATTTGCGCAGAAGAGAGCTCATTTCGTCCAATCCCATCCAGCTTCTCAATCCACCGAAAATAAAGAAGAGATTGACCAGCGTAATCCCGGCGAGTGATTTAAGCAAACTGTTTGACACCTATCCGTTCACTGAAGACTACACAGGTGTGTTAGATAAAGCCGTTTTAAGCCTATTTTACTTTAGTGGCGTTCGACTCTCTGAGTTAATAGGCTTGAAAAATAGAGATGTAGATTTTTATGCGGGGCAAATAAAGGTATTGGGCAAAGGCAACAAAGAGCGCCTATTACCAATCATATCAGAGTGCAATGAATTGCTCAAGAGATATGGTTCTGAATCGGATAAGCTCGGGTATGAAAGCAGGGAGAACTTTTTTGTAGATGAGCATGGGCAAAAATTGACAACTAACCTTGTGTATCGAAGAGTGAATACATACATTAGTTTCGTCAGTAGTGTTGAGAAAAAAAGCCCACACGTGCTGCGGCATTCGTTTGCTACCCACATGCTCGAAAATGGCGCCGATTTGATGGCTATCAAAGAGTTACTTGGACATGCGAGTTTGGCTGCCACACAAGTGTACACACACAATACTGCTGAACAACTAAAGAAAGTGTATAACAATGCCCATCCTAGAGGCGACTAAAAACAGAAGTTATGGAAGTAAGAGTGCAGTCTGTAAACTTTACAGCAGATCAAAAACTTATCGATTTCACGGAGAAAAAACTATCTAAGTTGCAACAGTATTTTGAAGGAATCATCTCAGCAGATGTGTTTTTTAAGGTAGAGAATGTAACAGATGGGTTAAATAAAACAGCAGAAGTGAAGATAGCGATACCCGGAAACGACTTAGTAGGTAAGAAAACTTGCGGGACATTTGAAGAGGCGGTGGATTTGTGCAGTGGTATTTTAGCCCGACAACTGCGTAAACGCAAGGAAAAGATCAAAGGATACTAAAGAGAAGGAAAATTTCAATCGACTCTTTTTTGGAGTCATTCTTTTTTTACATTTGCAGTCCGTTTTCAGAGCGGGCTGCTTTTTTTGTGGCCAATAGTGAAAGGAAATGGTAAAAGCCGGTGTAGCTCAGCTGGCCAGAGCAGCTGATTTGTAATCAGCTGGTCGGGGGTTCGAATCCCTCCACCGGCTCCGTTCTTTAACATAGTATTATGTGTCGGGGAGATACTCAAGCGGCCAACGAGGACAGACTGTAAATCTGTTGGTTTACACCTTCGCAGGTTCGAATCCTGCTCTCCCCACATTTTTTGCGGGAGTAGCTCAGTTGGTAGAGCGACAGCCTTCCAAGCTGTAGGTCGCGAGTTCGAACCTCGTTTCCCGCTCAGTGCCGATGTAGCTCAGGGGTAGAGCGTTTCCTTGGTAAGGAAAAGGTCATGGGTTCAATTCCCATCATTGGCTCTAACGAAATAATTTTATCAATTAACTAAGTCTATTAAACATGGCAAAAGAGAATTTCAAACGGAACAAGCCCCACTTGAACATTGGGACAATTGGCCACGTAGACCACGGTAAGACTACCCTTACTGCGGCAATCACTAAAGTATTGTCTGATGCAGGTTTTGCGCAGGCAAGAAGTTTCGATTCAATCGATAATGCTCCTGAGGAGAAAGAGCGTGGTATTACTATTAACACGGCTCACGTGGAGTATGAAACAGCTAACAGACACTACGCTCACGTAGA
>CAZBBV010000233.1:0-3739 GCA_964490025.1 uncultured Cryomorphaceae bacterium
GTATCGATATTTCCACAATACGATCGGTAGCCACACGAACTCCTGTGGTTTCAAGGTCGAAGAAGCAAAGTGGTTTGGTGAGTTTAAGCTCCATATCTATTAATTAACAAAGCCCTCGGGTACACCAAGGGCTTCTGATTTATTCGCGATTATATCTCTTGATTGGGGTCGAATTGTTCCAGATAATCGGCCACACGACGTACGAACATTCCGCCCAATGAACCATCCACCACACGGTGGTCGTAGCTGTGCGAGAGGAACATCATATGGCGGATGCCAATGAAATCGCCTTCTGGAGTTTCCACCACTGCGGGCTTCTTGCGAATGGCACCTACCGCCATGATGGCCACCTGTGGTTGGTTTATGATGGGCGTTCCCATCACATTTCCAAAAGAACCCACATTGGTCAAGGTGTATGTGCCGCCGGAAATCTCGTCAGGAGTAAGTTGTCCCATTCGGGCGCGATTCGCCAAGTCATTCACCTTTTTAGTTAAGCCACTCAAGTTAAACATGTCGGCATCTTTAATTACCGGAACTATCAGGTTGCCTGAAGGCAAAGCGGCTGCCATACCTATGTTGATGCTCTTTCTGCGAATGAGCCTATCGCCATCCACTGAGATATTGATCATTGGGAAATCCTTGATGGCTTTGGTAAGGGCTTGAATAAATATTGGAGTGAAGGTGAGGTTTTCACCTTCGCGCTTTTTGTAGGCATCTTTCACTTTGTTGCGCCACATCACAATATTGGTCATGTCGGCCTCCACGAAAGAAGTAACGTGTGGCGAGGTGTGCTTGCTCATTACCATGTTGTCGGCAATAAGCTTGCGCATGCGGTCCATCTCTATAATCTCGTCTCCCGCATTGATGCTCACAGCGGGCTTGGCTTTTGGCGTTGCTGCAGGCGCTGCTTGTGGAGCCGCCGCCTGTGTTGCAGGAGGAGCAGGCGCAACTGCAGGCGCCGCTTGCGGCGCTGTGCTGCGGGTGTTTACATAACTCAAAATGTCTTTTTTGGTCACCCGGCCTTCTATACCCGTTCCGGCAATGGCGTCTAGTTCGCTTTGCGCAATGCCTTCTTTTTGGGCAATACTGCGAACGAGTGGGCTGTAAAATTTTCCATTATTACTCACCACCGCAGGCGCGGCAATGGTTTCCACCGCTTGGGCCACCATGGTTTCGGCTTGCGCTGCAGCAGGTGCCGGCGCGCTGACCGCCGGTGCTGGAGCGGCCTCTCCGGCCTCGGTGCTAATCATGGCTATGGCTTGACCCACTTGCACGACATCATTTTCAGCAAACAACTTTTTTGAAAGAAAACCTTCCACTGGCGAGGGCACTTCGCTATCCACTTTATCCGTGGCAATTTCGAGCACCGGCTCATCCATTTCTATGCGATCGCCTTCTTCTTTTAGCCATTTGATGATGGTCGCTTCAGCAACACTTTCGCCCATTTTGGGCATAATCAGTTCCACTTGTGCCATTTCGTTCTATTTCTATTTTCTTGAAGGGCAACAAAAATAAGCCTTATTCTCGGATAGGAAAGCTGGAAAAAGTCACGCATTGCCGAGTTGTCGATAGTTTTTCCACACAATGCGCATATCGGCCCACACCTGATATTCTCTGGCGTATTGAAGGGCCAGCCTTTCCTTAATGGAGATATTGGCAGCATCTATTTTCAATCCTGCACTCAGATCAATAATATGCGGTGCTTTGGTGATTCTTCCTTTTCCCAAATGGCAACCCACCCAGGTTTTTTTTCCGAGAATTACCTGTATGCAATTTTTCCAAAGTCCGGTAATGGAGGTCGAAAATGCCAAAACCGGGCTCAGGAAAAGCAAGCCAATTCCGGAGGCTATATCGAAAAGCCGTTTGTTGCGTTTGTGGGGCTGTTTGTTGAGATTGCTCAGTTGTATCGTTAGCAAATCTTCAATGGTGTTCACACTTTGCGAGCCAATAGCAAAAGAACTTTCAGGCGGCACAATCCGGTAATCCATTTGCCTGTCTTGTACGCGGCTCATCACCTCCATGATTTCCATGGCTCTCAAGTTCTTGCCACAAAACACCAATTCTTGCAGTCGAAAAACCTGGGCCAGCTCTTCAATGTCGCTGATTTTTCCGAGCTCGTCCATTCCTCCTTCTGTTTCGGTAGGCGAAATAAATCCTACTACTTCTACCTCTTGGTGCAAAAGATTGTACATGCTTTTCACCCGCTCGCGCTCTTCGCCTTCGCCCACAATGGCCATGCGTTTTTTCTGAAACTGAAAGAAAGACTGAAGGCCAAAAGCGGAGAAGAGCATTCTACTAAGCGGAAGAATAAGCAAGGCCCAAATGGCGCCCAATACAATGAGCGCGCGTGAGGTTCGCATATTCTCAGGTAGTAGGCTATAAATGGTGAGTATGACAATAGTTCCAAAGAAAATTCCCTTGAGAATTCTGCCCAGTTTTACTGGTCGGTCGTAGCCCCCGCTTAGGTAAACCGACAACATCCAAATGGCGGTGTATATAGGCATATACACCAGCCAATAGCTGTCCGGATAGCCGCCTCCGTCCACAAAGCGGTGGTTGTGTTCCCAATATTCTTTTTGATACCAAAGCCCTGAATAGATCAAGACAAAGTCGAGCAGTGGAAGCCAAATATTTCCAGCCAAGCGCTTCACTAATGACATAAAGGCCCTGAGGTAGATGGCCAAATGAATAAGCAAGCTGAACATGCCCGCCGAACCTTGGCTAAAGTGCTTTCGTGCAAAAATGACCATGGCCTTGTAAAACACAAACACATAATTGGCACTGCGCTTACGCGTGCTCTCGCCTTTGTAGTGTATAATGGTCGTTTCCGGGAAGTACACATTCCTGAATCCGCCTTTCTGAATGCGGTAGGACAGATCAATGTCTTCGCCGTACATGAAGAAATCTTCATCCAAAAGGCCGACTTTGTCGAGCGTGGATTTGCGTAGCAGCATAAAAGCGCCGGAAAGCACATCCACTTCGTTGATCTCATTTTCCGGTAAATATTTCAAGTGGTATTTCCCAAAGCGCTTTGACTTTGGGAAAAGGGCGCTAAGGCCAAAAATCTTGTAAAAAGCCACCCACGGCGTGGGTAGGCCTCGTTTCGATTCGGGCAGGAAATGCCCCCCGCCATCTAGCATGCGCACACCAAGTCCGCCACAATTGGCATGTTTGTCCATATAGTCCACCGTTTTCCAAAAGGTATCATCTTCTACAAGCGTATCGGGATTAAGCAATAGCACATACTCCGCTTCAGTCACACGAATAGCCTGGTTGTTAGCTTTACTAAATCCAACGTTGTCTGCGTTGGCAACAACTTTTACCTCCGGAAATTTGCTCTTCACCATCTCCACACTGCCGTCCACGCTGGCATTGTCCACCACCCAAATTTCTGTTTCCCAAGCTTTTTCTGTGCGCGCTTTCTGCACGGCCTTTTGCACTGAGAGCAGGCACTGCTCCAGGAAGTACTTTACATTGTAGTTTACAATTACAACACTCAGCTTCATGCTTGCTTCAGTGAGTTTTCGTAGGGAATGCGGTTGAGGATGCTGCGCCCAAGGGTTAGTTCGTCGGTATATTCCAGTTCGTCGCCCACACTTACGCCGCGCGACAGGGTGGAGAGTTGCACCGGCGCGTCTTTTAGCTTTCTATAAATGTAGAAATTGGTGGTATCGCCCTCAGGGGTCACGCTCATGGCGAGAATTACTTCATTCACCTCGCCGCTCATGGCTTTTTCCAC
>CAZBBV010000234.1:0-3731 GCA_964490025.1 uncultured Cryomorphaceae bacterium
GCACTCCTGATACTCCTCTCTTATGCGCTTCAGTATGTCCAATCCGCTTTCATCTTGCAATTGCACGTCCAGCAGGATGAGTTGTGGGCGTTTGGCGGGTAGGTTATTGAATAGTTCAACTGAATTTCGGGCCATAAGCACCAGCTCCCACTCTTTCACGGACTGAATAATGCCGGCCAGCGACTCTAAAATCAATGGATGGTCGTCAACAATTCCTATTCTGTACATATCACATAAAGTTTTTAATCGTAAATGATATTTCTGTTCCTTCTCCAGGTTGGGATTTAATCTCCATAACTGAATTGTGTTTGTTTAAAAACATACGCACCAACCATAGACCTATTCCTGTACCGGCGCCAACACTTAATGCGAAGTCGAGTTCCCCATTCATACTGGTCAGTAATTCTATTTCCTTTTCGGCCATACCTATACCGGTATCTGCAATGAAAATGCGGGTTTCCTCTTGAGTAGATGCCGCGCTAACTGTCACTGAGCCATGGTCTGTAAACTTCAAAGCATTGTTTACCAAATTTCGGATGATGGTTTGAATCATTTCTCTATCGGCCATGATGAGTAGGTCATCATCCATTATTATTCGCAGCTCAACACCCTTTTCTTTAGCCACACCTTTATATATCTTCACCGACTCTACCACTTCATCTTTCAAAAGCACAGCTCGTGGCCTATAGTTTAGCTTTCCTTGTTCTGATCGGGCCCAGGTAAGCAAGTTTTGTAATAGGTGGAGTAAGGAGTCTGCCGATTGTGTTAACTCTTGAAGCAAGGCGTTTTCTCGATCATGAGCAGCGTACCTTTCCCGGCTCAAGCTTTCAACAATGTTTCGATAAGCCATTATGGGATTCCGTAAGTCATGACCTATTATGGCAAAAAACGAATCTTTGGCGCGATTCAGTTCTTGAAGGAGTTTTTCACTTTCCGTAAGGCTTTTGTTGGCAATGTCTAAGGCGTGATTAAGTCTATTCTTCATCCGGAAGCGGTAGTACATCACTATTCCGAAAAGCAAAAGACTAAAAGTAGATACCAAAAGTAATCTTCTTCTATTTGCCTCTTTCTCCGCCCGCGCTTGCTGCAAGTCCTTTTGAATTGTTAGCATACTGTTCTGTTGTTCGAGCCTGTCTTCCTCGGTCAAACTGCGCAACCAACCCAACTTCAAGCTTGTTTCTGTATTAAACGCATTGTTATTGGCCTCTACTCCTTTTTGTAGCAAGAGAAATGCATTCTCATAATCGCCAATCAAAGCATAGTATTCTGCCTCGATACTGTGTATCCTGCTCATGGCATCAAATGCGCTTTCCTGGCTCAATGCCTCAATTGCCTTGTCTAAATACGATCGCGCCTCTTTGGGTTTCTTAAACATTACACAATATTGAGCCGCATTTTCGTATGCCTGAGCAACACCCAACGTGGAGTTTAGCTCAGTATTGATTTCAATTACACGTTCGATATAATAGATTGCCGAATCCCAATTTCCTCTTTCGGCGAAATAGCCGGAAAGGTTGGTATATACATAGGAAGCAGCATAACTGTCCGAAGGATACATCATCCTTCGGGCTCTATTAATATAATACTCAACGCTATCTAGGTTTTTAGCAAAGTGCAAATAGCTGTAGGCAAATAAATTGTAGACATGAACATTGTTGTACGCATACTTCGAGTCGCTCCGAAAATATACTTCAGCCATTCTTAAATATTTCACAGCCAATTCAAAGTTTTTTGCACCATAAGTATAAACCACCGCCATGTTGTACAATGATTCGTAAGCCGAGCCAATTTCACCAATCAGCATCTTAACCTCATAAGACTTCTTGTGATTTGCTATCGACTCTTCAAAAAGTCCGATTTTATCGAAAGCCAACCCCATATTTCCATAAAAATGGCTGAGAAATACAGAATCAGAAAGGCCGATAGCGCGCTCAACTCCTATTCTGAAGGTTTGTATTGATTCAAAGTAATTGCTTTGTAAATATTGAGACAATCCAATGAAATTAATACTCCTAGTTATCCCTCTTGGGTATGTAATACTGTCGGCTAAACTATAGGCTTTCTCCGCCCACAATCTGGAAGAATCCAATTGAATGTTCCTCCAATCATCAGACAAATCGAGGTATATATCCACCCTTCTTTCCACTGCAAGGTTTCCCTCCTTGAGTCTATTCATCAGGCTGTCTATTTGGCCAAATGACACCGTAGCGCAGAGCAATAGAAATGACAATGTAGCTATCTTCATGCTAAATTGAATCTGGATATAAAACTAAGACTTTTAGCTACTGATGTACAGAATTCAAAACGAAGTGAAATTTGTCAATACGTATTAAATGTAGATTTGAATTCTTTCTTTGCGCACTATGCCATCATTAACCGATTTTATCCATCAAGGCGAACACGAAGGCCAGGACTTCAAGCACAGCATTGGCTCGTCGGCCAAAATAGCCATCAGTCTGTGTGCCTTTGCCAATGGTGACGGCGGTCGCCTACTGGTGGGTGTGAAAGACAATGGAACCGTGCGCGGTTGCGACCCCGAAGAAGAAAAACACATGATAGAAGGTGCGGCACAAATGTATTGTCGGCCTTCACCGCATTTGCAATTCAAAATATGGAACACCACTCAGGGAAAGGTACTGGAATGCAACATAGCGCCGGTGGAACATAAGCCTTGCATATGGACTGCTGAAAAAGAAGCTGTGGCCTTTGTGCGCTGCGCGGATGAAAACATAAGGGCCTCCGGTGTGCGCATGGGTCTATGGCAAAGACAACAAAACCGCGCGCCCGCCATTTGGAAGGGCACGAAAGCCTCTGAGTCCTTGCTTTCCTTTTTACACGAAAATGGGGATTCCGATTTCTACACCATTCGTGAGGAATGCGCACTGACCAGCAAGGAAACCATTGAATTTCTGGCCGAGCTTATGTATTTCGGCCTGATTACCGAAAACTGGAACGGGGAAAATTACACTTACCAACTAGCTGATGACTAAGCAAGAGGAGGAGGACATCATCATGCGATTTTTCTCTCACGCATGGGAGGACTACGAAATATTGCCCGGAATAAGAGATTGTCATCAATACGTAACCCTTGACACTTCTGATGACCGAGTCATATTCATTCGGAAAATAACTGAGCCATTGCCCGAAAATGCTAGTAAGGCACATTTCTATACCTGCACGGACTGGCTGTTTTTCAAATGGAATATTGTAGCATCAAGACTCCAGCATTTCCTCGGAAAGTCGAAAAAACTTCATGGCAGAGACTCTGAAGTGAGGCGAATTGACGCAAACACGGCTGCCAATTTTTTGGAACAAACCCACCTCCACGGTCCGCTTACCGGTAAGTATAAGTACGGCCTTTTCCATAAAAAACTGGGTCTGGTAGGAGTAGCAACATTCGCCCAAGCGCGTAACTTCAAAAAGGAAGACCGAACCATTGTTTCCTCTGAGATGCTGGCACTTTCTTTTGCCTTGGGCTATTCGGTGGTAGGCGGATTTCAAAAGTTGCTGCAGGCCCACATTCGCGACCGACGGCCGGACGAAATCATGACTTACAGCGACCTGGATTTAGGGAGAGTCAACATATACAAGCGTTCCGGATTTGAAAGCAGAGGAACAACTGAGCCCAAACTCTTCTCCCATGATGAAGAAGGAAATCGTGTTTTTTCGAATAATAAAGTGAGTCCTAATGCGCTCATTTCAAGTGGTAAGTTCCAAAATCAAGGTTTTGA
>CAZBBV010000235.1:0-3725 GCA_964490025.1 uncultured Cryomorphaceae bacterium
CCGCCACCTTCATAAAGGTATATGTGTGAGTATTCGTGGCAAATCACCTCGTCGCCGGGGCGGGTGTGCAGCTGGATGGCTATCTGATTGGCCATGGTTCCGCTGGGGCAAAAGATGGCCGCTTCTGCGCCAAAATATTCGGCCATTTGGCTTTCGAGGGCTTTTACCGTGGGGTCGTCGCCTAGCACGTCGTCGCCCACGCGGGCGCTCATCATGGCTTGCAGCATGGCCGCGCTTGGCCGCGTTACAGTATCGCTTCGCAAATCAATAATTTCCGTCATTTTCCTTAGGGTTTTTGTGTTGAGCCCACATAGTAGAATAGCTACATTTGCGCTCGTTGTAAAAATAGAAGATACATGCTACAGCTTAGCACCATCCGCGAGGAAAAAGAAAGAGTTTTAGAAGGTTTGGCCAAACGCAATCTGGAGGCTGCGCCATTACTAGAGGCTGCATTAGCCCTTGATGAAGTACGCCGCCAAACCCAAAACGAGCTGGATAAAAACCTGGCAGCAGCCAACCAATTGGCCAAAGAAATTGGCGACCTATACAAAAGTGGCCAACGCCAAGAGGCAGATGCCAAGAAAGCACAAACGGCCCAACTGAAAGAAGAAGCCAAAGTCCTTTCCGACAGGCTAAAAGAAAAGGAAGACGAGTTGCACCAGTTGCTCACGCAAATTCCAAATGTGCCCTACCATATGGTAGCTGCGGGCAAAACGCCTGAAGACAATGTGGAAGTGCGCAGTTGGGGCAAAATGCCTGCACTGCCAAAAGATGCGAAGCCGCACTGGGACCTGGCAAAAGAGTACGACATCATTGATTTTGAACTGGGCAATAAAATTACCGGCGCCGGATTTCCGGTGTACAAAGGCCAAGGGGCACGCTTACAAAGGGCTTTGATCAACTTTTTTCTGGACATCAACACCGCTGCGGGATATTTGGAAGTGCAACCTCCGCATTTGGTGAACGAAGATAGCGGCTTTGGCACCGGCCAGTTGCCCGACAAAGAAGGGCAGATGTATCATGTAGGGATTGACAATCTGTATCTCATCCCCACGGCTGAGGTGCCTGTGACCAACCTTTACCGCGACGTGATATTGGAAGGCCAAGAGCTTCCGGTAAAAGCCACAGCCTACACGCCTTGTTTCCGTCGCGAAGCAGGTTCGTATGGTAAGCATGTGCGCGGGCTCAACCGCCTGCATCAGTTTGATAAGGTGGAAATCGTTCAAATACAGCATCCGAATAATAGCTATGCCGCACTCGAAGAAATGGTGCTGCATGTGGAAGGCATTTTGCAAAAACTGGAATTGCCATACCGCATCCTTCGCTTGTGTGGTGGCGATATGGGCTTTACCAGCGCCATGACCTACGACTTTGAGGTGTGGAGTGCTGCACAGGAGCGCTGGCTCGAGGTGAGCTCGGTTTCCAATTTTGAAACCTTTCAAGCCAATCGTTTGAAATTGCGCTTTCGCGACGAAAACCGAAAAACCCAGCTTGCCCACACACTAAACGGCAGTGCCATGGCGTTGCCCCGTATCGTTGCAGCTTTGCTAGAGAATTTCCAAACGGAAAATGGCATTCGCATTCCCAAAGCATTGCAGGCATACACCCATTTCGACACAATAACAAAATCATAATTCTAGCATGAGATACCTTTCTTATATAATTACTTCTGTTGTTTTCTCATTGCTCTTTGCCTGCGGACCCAAAGGGAATGAAGCCCATATTTCGCAACTCGACTCGTTGCTGGTAATCGTTGATACTTGCCAGCTTCGCCTTGAACGCATGCAAAAGGACGTTCCTGTGGATAGCCTTTTCGAACTAACTACCAATCAAATGAGCTTGGTGACGGAATTGTTTACCGACAGCACTGACCAACAATTTTGGGTGGTAACTATGAGCGATTACTACGCCGCCCACAAAGTGATAAAGCGCATTAAGAACCGCCGGGAGGGCTTGACAGAAGAGTTAAGTGTTTGCCGCAAACAAATTGAAGACCTGCAGCACGACGAACGCAAAGGATTGGTGCCGCAGGAAAAGTCTATGGAGTATTTCGAAAGGGAGCTGATGGCGGTACAGGCTTTGTATGAAAACGTGAATGTGCTGTACGAGTCGGCGTATGGCGCTGAAACAGCGATTGACACACTAACCCCAATAATCGAATCCAAACTGGAGCAATTCATTGGCTCCGAGATAAATTAAAATGACCAAAAGAATAGTACTGCTTCTTTTCCTTTTTGCCGGAGCTATAAGCTTTGGGCAGACGCTTGCCGAAGAGGACAACATAGCAAAGCAGTATTACGACATGGGCGACTATGTGAAAGCCACAGCCATGTTCGAAAACCTTTACGGAAAAGCGCCCAATGCCCAACGCTACCAAATGCTTTTCAATTGCTATATGCGCACAGAGGCATGGGACAAGGCCGATAAACTGTGCAAAAGCCACTACAAGAAATTTGGGCTACCGGAGACCTATGTCGATTGGGGCGATTTATACCTCAAGCAAGGAAACGAGAAGGAGGCAACGAAAAAGTTCGACGAGGCACTGAACGTGCTTCCCGAAAAGAAGCAGCAAGTTTTTTCTGTGGCGCAGGCTTTTTACCGCATTGGGCAAATGGACTATGCACTTGCTACCTATCAATTGGGAAGAAAGTTGAATCCCGGACAGATGTACAATTTTCAGGTGGCGGATATCTATGGTCAGCTGGGCCAGGTGGACATGATGTTCAAGGAGTATTTGGACATGCTCGAAATTGCGCCCAACTATATTACCAGTGTAAAAAATGCCCTTTCTCGTTCGGTGAGCAGCGATCCAGAATTTCAGAACAACAAGATTCTGAAAACCGAGCTTATTACGCGCGTTCAAGGAAGTTCCAACGAAGCTTATTCCGACCTTTTGATTTGGCTCTATATCCAGGAAAGGAGCTTTTCAGCTGCCTTCCGCCAGGTAAAGGCCATGGACAAGCGCACCAATGGCGACCAGAAGGCGATATACGATTTGGCCGAAACCTGTGAAAAAAACAAAGACTTCGAGGTGGCGTTGGAGTGCTACAACTACATCATTGACATAGGTAAAAAATCGTCATACTACCTCGATTCGAAAGTCGCCGTTTTGCGCGTACTGCAAATGAAAGTGATCGCCACCAACAAATACACGCAAGAGGATTTGAACACCCTCAAAATGGAATACGAAAAGACACTCTTGGAGATAGATGGAACGGCCTATTCCACGAGGCTGCGAAAGGACTTGGCTCATTTAGAAGCCTTCTATTTCCGAAATTCGGCAGCAGCAATAGAGATTTTAGAAGTAGCCATCAATTCGGGCTATGCACGTCGGCAAGATGTTGCCCTGTGTAAAATAGAGCTTGCCGACATTCTCATTCTCGAAGATGATATTTGGGAAGCAGCACTGCTTTACGGACAGGTGGAGAAGGAGTTTAAGGAGGATGTAATTGGACAAGAAGCCAAGTTCAAACGAGCTAAAATTAGCTACTATGTGGGCGAATTTTCATGGGCACAGGCACAGCTTGATGTGTTGAAAACCAGTACCTCTAAGCTCATTGCCAACGACGCCATGGCGCTTTCGCTACTTATACAGGACAATTTGGCCCTCGATACCACGGACGCGCCTTTGCTCATCTTTGCCAAGGCCGACCTTTTTGCTTACCAACTGCGCTTCGAAGAAGCCATGCAGGTGCTCGATAGTTTGGAAAGTGATTTTGGCTGGC
>CAZBBV010000236.1:0-1714 GCA_964490025.1 uncultured Cryomorphaceae bacterium
GTAGATAAGTCGGTGTTCATTGTCAATTCTGCGCGACCAAAACCCCGAGTACTTATGGCGTAGCGGTACCGGCTTTCCAATACCTTCGAAAGGATGACGGGCAATGCCCCGAATCAATTCATTGATTCTTTTCAGTTTTTTCTTGTCCGTCTGTTGCCAATACAGATAGTCTTCCCAAGATTCATCAACAAAAAGAAGCCGCATTAGTCAAGAATCGTTTTTTCTAGGGTTTTTCCAGTGTTTATTTTTTCGATTGCGGCATCCAGTCGGGCTTCATTCTTTTTCGAAGAAAGCTCGTGATGTGTGGCCGAAAGGGCATTGTATTCTTCCAGCGACATTACCACCACGCCGCTATCCTTTCCGCGGGGGATTATGAGGGTTTCAAAGTTCTGCGTTACCCTGTCGAGGTATTTCTTGATGTCCTTTCTAAAACTGGAAATGGTGGTCGTGAGCATTTCTTAATTATTTATGTACAAAAATATGTACATAATCCATGTGAGGCAAACGAAAGTTTTGATTTGAAAAATCTTTGACGAAAATGTCTAAGTTTGACCTAATGTTCACAAAATCACATAAAAACAAGTACTTAGGTAGATTATATGCTCTCCTTATTGGCCTGTGTCTGTGTTCGGGTAGTTATGGCCAAGAATATTTAATAGGACTTAACGCGGCTCTAGGAAACGCAAATATGTTAAACAGATCCGAATACAAGGATTACTATCAGGTGTACAATTTGGATGACGAATACGCCTACTTTGTGATTGAATCGGTGTTGAATGCTGAATTTAAGAAGGGATTTTATCTCATAGGAGGATTGGGTTATTTGAGGCAAAACACTACTGTAGCCAATGTTCATGCTGTTACACTTCCATTGGGAGTGGGTGTAAAATACGGTGGTTTGATTTGCTTTTTTTCTTCGCTGCAAGCCAGAACGAATTTCATTGTTAGCCCTACTGACTTTTTTGAAGGAGAAGATATCTTGGTATTCGAACCCATGATTTACAAACCTTCGAGAGTTGAGCTTCAGGTTCAGATAGAGCTTGGATTTTTACGTAGATACAAGGAATCAGAACTTTCCTTTTCCTTGATTCATTATGGGGGATTAACGCCCATTATGACAGGAAACTGGGTTGATAATACTGGGACAACATGGCTTAACACACATGGCATTTTATTTTCTCTTTCCTACAAAAGATACTTGAACTTCGTAGAAGAAAAGCCCGATTGACTTTGCACAAATCTTTGTGAAGAAAGCCTTTGAAAAACTCCAAGTAGCCTTCATAAAAAGCAGCCTTTACATCCTAACTTCGCCCAAATGAAAGACACTCCAAAGCATCAGGGCATGCGCCGCAAATTGGTGGAGCTGGTAGAGCAGAAGGGCATTCGCGACAAGCGCGTGCTGCAAGCTTTGCTCAAAGTGCCGCGCCATTTCTTTTTCGAATCTTCTTTTCTGGACCATGCCTACGAAGACAAAGCCTTTCCCATTGCTGCCGGACAAACCATTTCGCAGCCCTTTACCGTGGCCTTTCAAAGCGAATTGCTAAACTCCAAACCCGGCATGAAAGTGTTGGAAATTGGCACCGGCAGCGGCTATCAAGCGGCGGTATTGGCCGAAATGCAATGCAAGGTGTACACCATTGAGCGGCAAAAGGAACTGTTCGACCGCAGCAAGCTTTTTCTTTCAAAAAACTATTCGGCAGTGCGCAGCTTCTAT
>CAZBBV010000236.1:1734-3718 GCA_964490025.1 uncultured Cryomorphaceae bacterium
GACGGTTACAAAGGTCTGCCGCAATATGCGCCCTACGACCGCATCATTGTAACTGCCGGAGCAGGGGAGGTACCTCAGGCATTGCTTGATCAGTTATCCGCAGGTGGCATTTTGGTCATTCCTGTAGGTGTAGATGATATGGACATGCTGCGCCTTACCAAACATGCCGACGGCAGTTTTACCGAAGAGCGCTTTCCGGGTTTTCGCTTTGTGCCACTGCTGAAGGACAAAGCTTGAGCAGAGCGGAGAATGAGAGCGAGAATGCCTGTGTGTAATTTCCAATCAAAGCAATTAAATTAATAAGTACAGCATGCTGTACATTTCTTTACTTTTGAAAAAAAAATTCACCATGGAAGTCACCACGTTCACCGATTTCAGACAGCACATGAAGGCCTATTTCGAAAAGGTACTTAAGATGGGAAAACCTTTGTTTATCTCGCGGCCGAAAGGAGACGACATGGTGCTAATGAGCAAGAGCGAATACAACAGCATGCAAGAGACTTTTCATTTGCTGCGCAGCCCGAAAAACGCAGAACGACTGCTGAAAGCCATAGAAGAAGACCGCTCAGATAATACGAGCACCCATGAACTGACGGAGTGATGGAAATAGTCTTTGTACCACAAGCATGGGAAGATTACCTCTACTGGCAGGCGACGGATCGGAAAGTGCTGAAAAAAATCAATGAGCTACTTCGAGATATTGGCCGCGATCCTTGCAGCGGCATAGGATCTCCGGAAGCCTTACGGCACGATTTGTCCGGTTATTGGTCCAGAAGAATTACGCTTGAACACCGATTGGTGTACCGCGTCGTAGAAAAACAGATTCGCGTAATACAGTGCCGTTATCATTATTAGTTGAATATTGATACAAGCCGACGCAAGCCCCCTTGTTTGTGCCGTTTATGAAAGAAACTACAATTCCACACCCCTACTAGCCGCAAGAGCAGCCTTACACCAACTCACGTTCCAGCAGGCCAACTTCCTTCATACAAGCATGCATTTTTTTATAGCTGCGGGCTATGTCCATATCCAGTCCAATGGAGAAGCGAATCATGCCATGCGAGAGTCCCATGGCTTTTTGCTCTTCCTCCGGAATCTCGGACGAGGTGCTGCCTCCGGGATTGCTGAACAGGGTTTTGAAAAAGCCCAAACTCACCGCCAGGTAGCCCACATTGTTGTCCTGCATCAGTTCCATCAATTCGTTGGCCTTTTGCGGGCTGTGCGCATCCAGCACCAACATGCCGCCATAGCCAAACCCGGGATTCATCAGGCGGGTGTACAGCTCGTGTTGCGGATGGTTCTTCAAACCGGGATAGATCACCCGTAGGCCGTCCTCCTGCATGCGCTCAGCCACGTATTGCGCGTTTTTGCTGTGTTGCACCATGCGTATGTGCAGCGAGTGTAGGTTTTTTAGAATCTGGTTGGAGCGAAAGCCGTCCAGCACCGGACCGAGTAGCATGCTGGCGCCGTGGTTCACATCCATCATGCTGCGGATGAACTCCTTCGAGCCGCAGGCGACGCCACCTAAGGCGTCGCTGGTACCATTTATGAATTTGGTGAGGCTGTGAAGCACCACATCTGCCCCCATCTGCGCCGGACTGAAAATCATGGGGCTAAAGGTATTGTCTACCACCAAAAAGAGATTGTGCTTCGTGGCAATGGCTTTAATGGCCGGCAGGTCGGTAACTTCCAGCAGTGGATTGCTCAACATTTCGCAATACAGCACCTTGGTTTTGGGTGTAATGGCCGCTTCCACCGTTTCGGGTTTGGTGAAGTCCACAAAGCGTGTATAAATATTGAATTTAGGCAAGAAGTTTTTCATCAAAGCGTAGGTGCCACCGTATATCATGCGCGAGGCTACTATTTCGTCGCCGGCGCTGCACAATTGCAGCAGCACGCCGGAAATGCTTCCCATACCCGAGCCGGAAACATGGGCTGCCTCAGTCCCTTCCAATAGAGCCAATGCGTCGCTTAGGTATGTGTT
>CAZBBV010000237.1:0-3715 GCA_964490025.1 uncultured Cryomorphaceae bacterium
CTATTTGACGATTAATGGCGCCCCAATTGAACACCGGCCCCAACAAAGATGCGCCGGCGCTCCATCCCGGACCATACAGGCTAAAGTTGGTGGAGCTTTGAGTAGCCACACCCAGCAATCCTGTGAGCGACACATTTGGAAAACGCCCCGCTTTTGCTGCTCCAATAATCGCATTTTGCGCTATTAATTGTTGCTCTGCCACTTGAATATCCGGCCTGCGCACCAACAATTGACTGGGCAAACCTTCCGGAATAGTAATGTCAATGCTTTGATCTTCGAGACTAATCCCTGTCTCTATTTCTCTGGGTAGACTCCCGGTAAGCAGACTCAAGAGGTTTTGTGTTTGCACAATGAGTCTTTCCCAAATGGGTATGGTACCGGCAGCTATGGCTTGTTGAATTTGTGCTTGAGCAAGATCGATTTCGGGAATGATTCCTTTATCAAAACGAGCCGAAATAATCAATAACATGCTATCGCGAAGCGCCAAGGTGCGCAGAGAGATGTCCAAGCGCATTTGGTAATCCAGTAGCTGGAAATAAGTGGTAGCAATGGCGCCGATTAGGCTGATGCGCGTGCTTTGATAGCCGTATTCAGAGGCTAGTATATTGGCCTTTGCGGCTTCATTCAATCGGCGGTACTTGCCCCAAAAATCGAGCTCCCAACTCACAGAACCAAAGCCGGATAGAATGGTTCTGCTTTCGGAATCTTCAATCAGGTTGTAATTGGCCGAACGCGCTCCCAACTGATAACCTACGCTGGGCAGCATTTGCGCTCGTTGAATGGTTAGCGCACTTTGGGCCTGGGCGATATTCTCGGCAGCAATGGCCAAATCCTGGTTGTAGTTCAATCCTAAAAACACCAGACTATCGAGCACCGGATCGTCAAAAATTGAGAACCAATCAATATTCAACGCAGAGTCGAGCGCAAGCGAATCAATATTTACCGTGATCATTGTCGGCTCATCAGCTCCTGCCGAATTGGTAAAGGTTTCCGGAAACGTCACCTCATGGCCTTTGTAATTTTGCCCGACTTTACAGGAGGCCAAAAACAAGGAAACTATGGCTAATGGTAGTACTAACTTTCTCATAGCTGCTCCTGAAGTTTTAGTTTTTCACGCTTCTGCTCGTATCGGCCCATTTTCCCAATGAGCACAAAAAGCATGGGATAAAGGAACAAACCAAGCGCAGTGGCAATTCCAATTCCTCCAAGTAGCGCCATGCCCATCACTTTGCGTGCTTCTGCTCCGGCACCTGAGGCTAAAATGAGCGGCAGCACACCCAGAACAAAAGAGAAAACGGTCATCAGGATTGGCCGAAAGCGCAGCTTGGCCGCTTCTACTGCCGCGTCGAAAAGCGACATGCCTTCGTCGAACTTGATTTTGGCAAACTCCACAATGAGAATGGCATTCTTGGCCGCCATGGCAATGAGCATCACCAGCGATATTTGTGCGAATATGTTGTTGAGATAAGCCAGATCGTAGAGTCGTGCCAGGTAAAGGAACAAGAATGCACCAAACATGGCGAAAGGCGTTCCGAGCAAGATGGAGAGTGGCAGTGTCCAACTTTCATACTGCGCAGCCAGAATGAGGAACACAAAGATGAGCGAGAAGAAGAAAATTATTCCAGCCTGACCGGAAGCTTTTTTCTCCTGATAACTCATGGCGTGCCACGAATAAGTCATATCGCCGGGCAAAACCTCCGCAGCCACTTCTTCCAATGCTTGGAGGGCCTGCGCCGAAGAATAGCCTTGCGCCGGAGCACCTGTGACCTCTGCCGCTCGGTAAAGGTTGAATCGATTGGTGTAATCGGGCCCTGAAATCTTCTTTACCTCCACAAATGCCGACAATGGTACCGGCTGTCCTTTGTTGTTCTTTACATAAAACATATCGAGGCTGTTCTCATTCTGCCGATATTCCGGTTCGGCTTGGATATACGACTTGAAAAGGCGTCCAAAGCGGTTGAAGTCGTTTATATACGTGCCACCGAGGTAGGCTGCAAAAGTTTTATACACGTCATCCAGTCGCACGCCTGCTTTCAGAAGTTTCTCATTGTTAATGTCCATGTAGCGCTGCGGTACCGAAGGCTGAAAGGTGGAAAAGGCCGAGGCAATCTCTGGACGAGCCATGGCGGCCTTAACAAATGCCATTGTATTGGCACCTAAATACTCTGGCCCCTGCCCGCTCCTATCCTGCAGCATGATGCTAAATCCGGAACCATTTCCCAAGCCCATAATGGCCGGAGGACCAAAAGCAAAAACCTGAGCGGCTTCCATTTCTTTTCTAAATACCTGGTTCATGCGCGCTATGACTTCGTTGGCGGTGGATTCGCGATCTGCCCATTCCTTTAAGCCCACGAAAATGAAACCTGTGTTGGGAATAAACGACCCTACAAGCATACTGAATCCGGTGAGTGAGGTGGCGTATTCCACCTCGGGTTGGCTTAGAAGAATCTCTTCCAATTCCTTCATCACCACATCTGTGCGCTGCATGGAGGCGGCATTTGGCAACTGCACATTCACAAAGAAATAGCCTTGATCTTCTTCAGGAAGGAAACCACCCGGAATAAGGTAGCCGAAAGCGCCGGCCAGCACTACAGTGAGCAACACATACATCACTCCGCGACGCAGCTTGCCGGCCACTACCATAGTAGCAGAAGTGTACTTTTCAGTGCTTCTATCGAACCAACGGTTGAATTTTCCAAAAAAACCTTTGTCCTTTTTCTCCGAATGCCGCATCATTATGGAACAAAGCGCCGGTGTTAGGCTAAGGGCATTGATAGACGAAAAAACCACAGAAACGGCAATGGTAATGGCAAACTGCTGGTACAGCTTTCCGGTAATTCCCGACATGGCTGCTACCGGCACAAAAACGGCCACCATTACCAAGGTGGTGGCAATGATAGGCGCCGTAACTTCTTTCATAGCGGCTGTGCTGGCGTCCTTGGCATTCATGCCTTTCTCCATATTCACCTGCACCGCCTCTACCACTACTATGGCATCATCTACCACGATACCAATGGCCAAAACAAGACCTAAAAGAGAAAGTGTATTGATGGTAAAACCCAAGAGCGGGAAAACCATGAACGCGGCAATCAGCGACACAGGAATAGCCAAGGTGGGGATGATGGTGGCGCGCCAGTCTTGAATAAAAATGAACACTACAAGAATTACAAGAATGAGCGCAATGACCAATGTTTCAATAATTTCCTCGATACCGGCTATGATTGGAAGTGTGGTGTCCAGCGATACGACATACTCCAGGTCGTCAGGAAATGATTTTTCTAATCGCGCCATCACGGTTTCAATCTCTTCGGCCAGCTGCACAGCATTCGATCCCGGCGATTGGTACACGGCCATCACCGAACATGTGCCTTTGTTTAGGCGCGTAAAGGCATTGTACGATTCGGTACCTAGCTCCACGCGTGCTATGTCGCGAAGGAGCACTTGCCCTCCATCTTCGTCGGTGCGCACCACAATGTTCCCGAAATCTTCTTCGGTAGCCAAGCGGTCGGGCAGGCGCACAGTGTAGGTAAACTCTGTGCCTTCGGGAGCAGGCTCAGCGCCAAGCTTTCCACCTGGCGAAATCACATTTTGCTGCCGAACGGCATCAATTATTTCGGGCACGGTAAGTCCCAGTTTCGCCAAACGATCGGGCTTTACCCAAATGCGATTGGAATAGTCGCTGGAGCCGAACAACTGTACGCGTCCTACGCCTTTC
>CAZBBV010000238.1:0-2213 GCA_964490025.1 uncultured Cryomorphaceae bacterium
ACGGCATTCTCGCCGCTTCCTTTTTCGATCGCCGATTTGATGGTGGGAAATTTGGCCTTTTCATTGGTGCCGGAACCAAGGCTCGAGTGGACTATTTCTATGCCTACACCCTTCCGCCTGATGAAGAAAAGATAGAATCTGAAACACTGCTGAACCGAATTGCAGAGCTGGAGAAAGAAAACGAGCTGCTTCGTCTGGAACTGGAAGCCAATATTGACAAAAGAGTGGCTGAGCTGAAAGGGGTAGTAAAACTCTTGGAAGAAAGCTTGGAGGACGCCACCCGGGAAAACCTCTTTCTAAAAGAAGAGCTGCGCCGATTCGAAGACCTGCGCTATTTGGTGGGCAATATCGATCGGGGTTTAATAACCACCCTCACCTCCAACTTGAAAAGGGAACTGACGGAGAACGACCGGCTTTCGAAGGAAAACATCCAACTCAAAGACAGCCTGAACTTCGTGTGGCAGGAGTTTCGGGCTTTTCAAATGGATGTTTTGGAAAAAATTGAACAAGGAAAATACCTGATTGAGGAGCCACAATACTACAAGCAGACGCCGGAAAACCAGAACCCTGAAACAGAAGGCGAGAAAAAAGATGCTCCGCCACCGAACGAAACAGAAATACGAAACCCCAAGAAAAGACCATAACATGTCGATACAAGGAAAAGAAAGAAAAGTAACCACCCAGGTGCTTCAGGATATGAAGGCGCGTGGCGAGAAAATAGCCATGCTCACCGCTTATGATTATACCATGGCCCGCATGGTCGATCAAGGAGGGATTGATGTGATTTTGGTGGGCGACTCCGCCTCCAATGTGATGGCCGGACACCAAACCACCCTGCCCATTACCCTCGACCAGATGATTTATCACGGCGCCTCCGTAGTGCGTGCGGTGGAAAGGGCTTTGGTGGTGGTCGATCTACCTTTTGGATCATACCAAGGCAATAGCCGAGAGGCGTTAAACTCGTCCATCCGCATCATGAAAGAAGCCGGAGCGCATGCCGTAAAGCTCGAAGGCGGATCAGAAATATTGGAATCTGTTAATCGAATCTTGACTGCCGGAATTCCGGTGATGGGCCACCTGGGCCTCACGCCGCAGAGCATCTATAAATTTGGCACCTACTCCGTTCGCGCCAAGGAAGAGGCCGAAGCGGAGAAACTGTTGGACGACGCCCGTTTACTTGAAAAAGCGGGTTGCTTCGCCATTGTATTGGAAAAAATTCCGGCGAAGCTGGCCGAACGCGTTTCGAGAGAAATCAGCATTCCCATCATTGGCATTGGCGCCGGTGCAGGTGTGGACGGACAAGTTCTGGTGCTACACGACATGCTGGGCATGACCCACGAGTTCAGTCCTCGATTCTTGAGGCGCTACCTTCACCTTTACGACGAGATTTCAGGCGCCGTGAGCCGCTATGTAGAAGATGTAAAAACCCTTGATTTTCCGAACAGTGGAGAGCAGTATTAACTTGGCACAAAGGGTGCTGTTTGAAGACAACCACCTGCTCATCATCCAAAAACTTCCCTCCGAAATCGTTCAGGGCGACAAAACCGGCGACCAGCCCTTGGTGGAGCTCGCCAAAGAGTACATCCAAAAGAAGTACAAAAAACCCGGCGCGGCTTTTCTTGGCGTGGTGCACCGTATTGATCGCCCCGTGAGCGGCGCTGTCATTTTCGCCCGCACCAGCAAGGCTTTGGCACGCATGAACGCCATGTTTCAGAACAAAGAATTGAAGAAAACCTACTGGGCATTGGTGGAAAACGCACCGAAAGAGGCAGCAGGCACCTTGATTCATTTTTTGAAAAAGAATGAGGGACAGAACAAATCGTATTCGGTGGAGGAAGGTACTAAGAATGCCTTGCGCTCCGTGCTGCACTACAAAATGCGCTCGAAGTTGGACAACTACGCCGTGCTGGAAATAGAACTAGAAACCGGGCGCCATCATCAAATTCGGGCGCAGTTGGCCGCCATTGGTTGCCCCATAAAAGGAGATGTGAAGTACGGCGCTCGCCGACCCAATGCGGACAAAAGCATCAGTCTGGTGGCACGCAACATCACATTCAAGCACCCGGTGAGCGGTGAAATGGTCTCCGTTTCCTCGCCCCTTCCGGATGAGAAAATTTGGCGGGATGCCGAAACCAATAGCGCTCTATGACAGTGATTTTGGTCATTCTCGGCGCCATGGTGCTTATTAGCCTCAAGGGCTTTCAGGACAATCT
>CAZBBV010000238.1:2313-3702 GCA_964490025.1 uncultured Cryomorphaceae bacterium
AGCGCCATCTTACTCCAGCCCTCCCTTTCTGTTTACCTTTTCCTGATCCCCTTCCCCATTCCGGGCTGGTTGTTTGCCGCGCTGTTCATTGGCATTTCGGCTTTCGGGATGAAAAAGCAGTTCGGAAACATAGGCCACGAAGCCCACTTGGGCGGAGCCTTTGGTGGCATAGTGCTCACCATGCTTTTGGCCCCCAGCGCGTTGCAGGGTTTTATCGCGTATATGAAAAACTTGCTGTAGGCTTACAGACGTACGATTTTCTGCACAATTTGCC
Organism: uncultured Cryomorphaceae bacterium; assembly: GCA_964490025.1. Classification (GTDB taxonomy): domain Bacteria; phylum Bacteroidota; class Bacteroidia; order Flavobacteriales; family ECT2AJA-044; genus CAZBBV01. The sequence goes on from CAZBBV010000238.1 coordinate 2,588, forward strand.
CGTTGGCAGTGTGTAATATCAATGTGTACTGACCTTTGGCAAAAGGAATATCTATCGATTCCCCTTCGGAATAAAGACCATAGCGCAACTCCCTTCCTTCTGGAGAAATAAGCCGATAACCCAGAATATCAACTTCCGACTCTAATCGAACGCTTGGCCCCATCACGGGATTTGGATAAACTTTGACCAATGACTTTTCCTGTTCATTCACTCCCGAGCCATAAATCACGAATTCCTTCATGGCAAATGGCGGACTGGGGCTGGTGGTGAACACATGCTCGAAAAAGTCAATGGTGCTGTCCTGCACGGCCAACATCTCGTCCAGCCATTCCGGTGGAATGGACTGATAGTATAAGCCCAAGTAGGTCACCGTTCCGGGACAAGCCACACATCCGTCTTTGATCATATAATACACCGTGTCGGTGCCTGTTCCCTGTTGGCCGTTGGTTTTATTAAAGTTCGGATCGGCCAAGGCGTTTCCGGCAATGAGCGTGCTGTCGTAAGCGCTGTGTGTGGTGCTGAATCCTTGCGGTGGAATGCGGTTGTCCTTCAATGGCGTTTTGGCCCGCATCAGCACAGTGGTTTCGGCATTGTTCACGTCGCCCATCACCATTTCATAAACTTGTGTTTGGCCACTTTGCCAAATGGTATCGTAATGCATTTCGTAAGGTACGCCCGGAGCGCGCAACCTGAAATCGATATCCCAAATGCCTGAGTTGAAATTCCCCAATCCCTGATGATCTAAGCGAATAAACATGCGCCGCGCGGGATAGCCGCTGGGCACTTTATGCCCTGCAATATTCTTGATCCACACCTTGAGCACATTGTAGTTTTCTCCATTGATGGTCACATACTTAGAGGCATCCCAGTCCATCTCCACACTTTGCTCGGTGAGCCAGCGTGCAGTGCGGGCAATGCTGCTGTCGAACTGCACAGGCGTAGTGCGAATATCCAGCGTGTCTATATTGTTTTTCAAAATCTTCAACATGGTGGTGTTGGCACCCATAAAGTGGTGCTTGCCGTAAGGTCGGCGCGGCGGCAGGAAAGCGTAGTTGGCTGCGATAATGATGTTGTCTTCGGTGCGCGGCACATGGCAGCTTTGGCAGCTTTTGTTC
>CAZBBV010000239.1:0-3702 GCA_964490025.1 uncultured Cryomorphaceae bacterium
GTCAAAAACTTCTCCTTGGTAGTGTACCCCTTTGGGAGTGAACTCTAGGATTTCGGAATTCATTTTCTCCTCTATTATCAGATCTTCGGATATGAAATAGTTTCGTGAGGCCTCCAGAAACTCTTTTGTGCGAATCCAGCCCCCACCTTCCACGGGTCCTATTGCCATTCCTTCAATACACCTGTCCGCTTCATTATTTTCTGGCATCCTTAAATAATGCTCATAAATCGGCATGTCCATTTTCTCCATCCATCCATTTAGGTCTGATTGGCTTTTTAGTACCTTGTTGATGGACGCTTTAACGAAGAAATCCACGCCCAATACACCATGTATATAGGTATAAAAATGGTTTAGCGAAGAAAGGCAGTTCTCCACCTCCCATACAGGAGTAACTCTTTTGAGTGAAATGGGGTTCACCAAGCCCACCGCCACATGGCTAGCCGAACCCTTTATACCGGAATCAATTATTCTGGGATGCAAGCCCGCCTGAAGGCAACGAAAAGCCATGGTAGTGCCGGCAATTCCTTGCCCAATAATCAATACCCTAGAAGACATAGCGGATGTTTAGTGCACTATCGCTAATCAAATCGATCATATTGTTTTGAAAGCCATAGTCTAAGAACATTCTAAAGTCCAAGCCCACCGATAAGGGGATATTCTCCAGATAGTAGGTGAGCCCCATACTTCCCGAAATGCCTCCGCCATAGCCCACTTTGATCTGCGAATCGGAATTGAAATTGGAGTAGTGCATTCCCAATCCGAAGTACAGCAGAAACATGCCCTTCTTGGTGTTGAGCTGTTCGGTAACATCATATTGGAACTGATAATCGAGCGGAACAAATGTGGCGTCCCATCTACTCACCAGCATCAGCTGCACGGCATCCAGGTTCTTAAAATGCCTTTTGACCTCCACGCCGTTGGTGACGCCAAGCCTGATTCCCGCCTCCCATGTAGGCGCTTGTGCATGCGCTTTTCCGGCGCCGGCAATCATAAAACCCAAAATCAAAAGCGCGATTGGTCCTTTCATCAAAAAAAAACTCCCTGATTTTTCAGGGAGTTAAAGTAAGGGATTCGATTATCAATATTCCCAAAGATCGTGTTCGAAATTCCGGATCTGTTCTTTGATGCGTTCGGCTTCCAACAGCTGCTCCATAGAGGAGTAGCGCTTATAGTCGTACACCAGACGGTCGTACACATTCGATTCTTTGGTAATGTAGCTCGTAAACATTCGCTTGTGGAAGATCTCGTCAAAAGTTCTGCGCTCAGCGTCGTTGTAACGGTTAAACACTTCATGATTGGCCAATAGCGGGCGTGCTTCAGGGAACCACAACCAAAACAATTGTTCCTTCTCGATCTGTCCTGTAGCCGGATTCTCCTTATAGGCAACCGGGCAAATTCCCAGAATACGCACCTCCATTACTGAGCGTTGCTTGTCGAAAAACCAATCTTCTTTTATCAAATACTCCAATACATCACGGCTTTCAACCTTCACTGTATCCACACGCCAAAATGGTCGTCCGGTGTTAATGTCGAAATCCTGAACTGAATCAATTGAAAATATCTTAGCAGTAACCTCTTGCGGGGTAAGTACGCGTGTGAATTCATCATCCGCATAAGCAGTAACACTTCCCTCATTCACCACACCATCAATCAGCACTTCAGCAAGACTCTTTCGGTCATTGATAGGCACGATTGGGTAGTAAAGATTGTGGTTCAGCTTCTGCTTCATGTCAATCTTCTGCCAGTAGCGCTTCATCCACATGATGTCGCTTTCGCGCAAGTGGTGGTAAGGTACCACACGGTTTTGCTTGTAGTGATGCTTGATGTACAACTGATCATCAGCCGCCGTTGGTTGGGCTTCGTAATCGAGTACGGACTGCGCTCCGGCAAGAAGCACGCCTGCAAACAAGATCATCACTAAATATTTCGCCTTTTTCATGTCTCGAAGCATTAATTATTACTGAACAGTAAATACGATAGCACCGCAGTTTTTCACACCGTCCGGACCTTCAGCAATGATATTGGTGAAAGAAATGTCCGATCCGGGTTTCATGTTGTTGATCAATCCACGCACTTGGTTGTCGAAGTTGTTTCCTTTTATGGTCACAGTCTCGGTGTACTCACCTTTTTGCGCACGTACTGTAAACGACACTACACGGTAGGATATTTCAAACGGGAAATCTTGAAGGAAAGCACCTACACCTTGAGTACCGGCCAGCGCAGATTTTGAGATTTTACCCTCTGTCTTTCCGGCAATCATGGCCGTTGGTGGAGGAATACGCTTCACGCGAAACTTCATCTCACCAATAGATTTTCTGCCATTACCCGTATTGGCGGTAACCTTAATAACGGCTTCATCTCCATTGCCGGCTTTGGCAATGTAGCTACCTTTTGAACCGCTAATGGCGCAACCCACACAAGATACTTCCAGCTGATCAGGTGAAATACCCGGCACAGAAACATCAATAGGGTTGTCCACCCCGCGATAGATTACGTTCATCTTGGTGGGAGAAATCACCGCAGCAGTCTTTGCCACCTGATACATTTGCTCAGGCACGTCAAATGACTGATTTCCCGAAGGAGTATTAACAACTACAACGCCACCCCATGAGAAATTACCCTCCGAACGGGCGGGCACTTTGTATATACCACGTCCGTTTTTCACCGGAACTTTAATTCCTTGTCCTACAGGGTTTCCGTTAGCATCATACTTTTCATAAACTGTAACCTCAGGCTGCTTGGTGGTATCAAAAGCAGCAATAAAAATCTCGGCTTTGAACGTGTCTCCTACAAACACATAAGTGGTAGGTACAATTGCAGTGGCCTCCAACTTGTTCACCTTCACATCATACTTTCCAATGTTGCCTTGCAAATAAGTCAATACATCATTTTCAGTAGTTCGAACGTCGGTTTGCATTTTGGTCAAGAAAGTAACAATGGCCATAAGCGGATAATGCTCAAACTGGGCTTTTTCCCAATCCACATTTGGCACACCGCCTACTTTCTGCTTACTGGTATTGAAAATCTTGTTGATGTTGTCAATCAATTGTTGATCGCCGGCAGAATTCTCGATCATCACATTGCGGAATTCCGCTATCTTCTGATTTAGTTCATAGGCCTTCTTTTCCTTTACAAGCAGATAGTTAGCGGGTATTTCGCGGTTATCCATCTTCGCAGGCTTCTCAATATCACCTTCCTCTTCTACTTCCTGATATCCACCCGACATTTCTATGATTGTCTCTTTAAGATTGGCAATGTAGCTGTAAAGCTCATTAGCCGCGGCCTGTACTTTCAAAGCTTTGTCACGCCATTCCTTTGATTTAGCCGGATTCTCTTTAACAGCCTCTTCAAACTGTGCATAAGACAATGCGTTCTGCTGTTCCACTTTCTCAGTAGAGGTTTTAAGACTGCTGTCCACTTTTACAAACGCATCCAAGATTTCTTTGGATACGTTGAGGGCCAAAAGAGCGGTCAACACGAGGTACATCATGTTGATCATCTTTTGCCTAGGTGTTAAATTACCTGATGCCATTCCTTCCTACTTTATTCCTTCAGATTTATACTCAGGCGTTCACTTTCATGGCACTCAACATGTTGCCATACACGGTGTTCAATGCATTTAGGTTGCGGGTAAGCGCTGCCACTTCGGATTGAAGCTGTCTAGAGTTCTCAGCTGTTGCGCTTAGGTTTTGAACCAACTCC
>CAZBBV010000240.1:0-3683 GCA_964490025.1 uncultured Cryomorphaceae bacterium
ATCACATCCAGCAGGGTCCGTCCCTTGTATCGACCTTTTTCAATGGTTTGAAACAGAATGGGGATTGAGGTGTCGTCTTTCAGCAGTTCAGCCGTGGTGCGCAGGTCTTGCACCATGGCATGCAATATTTCAAACTCCAGCTCTTCATTGTCGTCAGGTAGTATTTGCCAGAAATCCCAAATGGGATCGCCGTTACGGTTTTTGAGATACACGTCCAATTCCGAGAGCTCCCACAATACGCTCTTGTAGGCATGCTGGGGCATACGTGCCAGCATTTTCACGCCGTCGTCCGGATACACGTCATACAACGGATTTGTGGGCTCGTTGAGCAAGATCATCACCACACTAAGCGAGCTGTCTAGCGAGACAATGGATGCCGGCCCCAGTCTGCTGCCGTATCGGCCTTCCAGTTCGTCTTTTTGGATGTCGGAAGCGCGAGCAAAGCCCTTGCTCTCTTCGAAAAGGCCGTCCATGCTTCCGCCCAAAATGGTGGCCCACACGGTGTCGTTGGAGCGGTATATGTCGTCGCTAATGCGGAAGTAGAAGGTCTCCGTGGAGTAGGACTCGGCCTTCGGAATGTCTATCGTTTCTCCTTTGAATCGAATTTGACGGTAGCACAGGGCCACGTTTTGATGCAGAATAACGATTTCCTGTAAGTGTCCTCCCACCAAGCGATAGAAGTCAATGGCCACATTATAAACGGCTGCGGCATCTTTGTAGAAAGCAAAATCGAACAGATAGCCGGCTATGAAAGTGCATAGCTCTGCCATGAAAATATCGGAGGTTTTCGGGTTGTTTACCGCCAAATTGTAGGCATTGTCGAGCCAGGTAGCAACGCGAGTGTCGTTCTGATCAAGCGCATAGGCATCTCGCGCATACTGCAGGTATTGCTGGGCAGTGGTGTCTTTTTGAGCCCACGCTTGTGTACACATCAGAATGGCGAACAGTAAGGCAAGTTTTTTCATGGCTCGTAGGGTTTAGGTTCTATGGAAAGGGCTGCATGTTTTCACGAGCCCATCATTATTTTACTTAAAAAGGCGGCATAGGCTTCTTCCACCATTTCGCGGTCGGTGGCTATTTTCAGCGCCAGCTCGAAGTACTCAATGGCCTCCATGTACAGTTTCTTTTCCACACAGTAGCCTGCCAAAATCAATAGGTTGATTTCTTCAGGAAAGTCGAGTGTACGCTTGAAGTCTTTTATCTCTTTCTGATAGGCCCTTACCTCTTCGTTGGTCAAAATCTTGAAGTGGAAAGGAGGGAAGTTGCTGGGTGGAGGGTTGGTGCTGCCCACTTCCCACTGATAGTAATGCCCGGGTTGGAAAATACCTGAGTCGATATAAAAGGAAATGGTGGTGTCGTGTGTGGCCAGGCTCACCATGTTTTGGTCGGCACTGCGAATGAAAAAGTAGTTTTTTTCAAAGCCGCCTTTCCATACAAAGTCAATGCTATAGCTCATGATGTTGCAGCTGTCGGGCGGAAAAAACATGAGGATGTCTCCGCGATACACCGATCCTTTCACGTCTGCTACATTCTTGTCGCCTTCTTTCTGACTCATTTCTTTCCACACATATTTGAAGTAGTCCGAAGTGATGTCGCTTTTTCCGGCGGTAAATGCTTTAGCGAGTTCATCTACCATGAAGTTTCCGGGCCCGGTCAGCTTTAGGTTTTGGCCGGTTTGGTTCACCAGCACCAGGTTGGCACTGTTCTCCAATATCAGCTCGCCGCCCATAATGGTCATGCCTCGGGTGCACAGCACGGCGTTGTTCTTCAGTTTGTGGGTAACCTTTCCTTTGGTAAAAAACACTTCGTAGCTGTCGGCACCAAAGGCGCTAGCAAGCGTGAGTGTGGCGAGGAAAAGGGAAAAAATGAGCTTTTTCATAAGTCAATCAATGTTTGGCGTGCATAAAATATGTTTCGAATCCTGTTTTCTTGTGAAGCCACTTTACTATAGCATCATAAAAGTAAAGCAAATCCACGCTCAATAGTATGGCCAAAATGGTGGGCTTCGTGTCAATCTTGGTATTCAAGTATTTGTACGTAAGTAAGGATACGTAGACCATGAGAATGCTGGTAAGCAGCTGCAAAATCTTTGCGCGGAAGTGAAACCACATGTGGTTTTCCACAAAATCGCGGCTAAAAAACATAATGTGCAGGTAGCAGATAATAAAGGCCAGAATCCAGTTCCAGGTGGTGCTCAGTTCGTTTTTGTACGCTCCGTGCAATATGGTGGACAGGATGTTGGCATGCACCACCACGCCATACATGTCCGAGTCGCTGCGGCCGCTCAGTTTTTTGTTGAGCGGGGTGTAGTGCATGTCTTCTTTCACCGGTGGGCTATCGAAACTGCTGCCCATAAAGCCCACCAGCACTATTTTATTTTCGAAAATGGAAGGGTCGAAATCCTCTTCTAGAAGCTCGTGGGCGTCAAAGGCTACAAATTTTTCCCTGTTGCCGGAGTAGTTGATGATCTCGGAGTGCTTGTTCCTTTCATCCAGTATTTGCGCCATTTGCGGGTCGGCCAGTCGGGCTACTGCCACCGGAAACGACTCATCTTTTTGGCCGTTGTACACAGCATTCGGCAAGAAACTACGCACCGTTTGGTAGCCTTTTTCGGTGCCAAACAGATTGATAAATCCCGATCGTTCGCCACGGAAGTCATCCAAACTTTCCTCTTTGAGCTCGTAGGATTCGCTGTTGAATTGTGATAAAAAACTGGCCGTCACAATGTTCGGGTTGTTTCTAATTTCGAAGCTCAGCAATGAGTCGCCAATGGGCGTTCGCGGCTCCACAAACATGGCATCCAAGCCCACCACTTTTGCACCTCCCTCTCGAATAATGCGCAGCTGTTGGGCAATCTCTCCTCTGCTCAGTTGGCCAATATTCACCAGCACAATGGAAGTGTCGGCCAGAGAGGAAGCATCATTTTTCGAAGCGCTGTAATACAGGTCGCTGAAGTTTAGGTCCTTCAACGCCTTTTTTATGGGGTTGAATATTTTCAGGTTCAAAGGAAAGAGCCCAAGGATGGCTATGAAGACAAACACAAATATGTTGGCCAATATATCGTCTCTTTGCTTTATTCTTTTCGAAGTGCTCATATCGCTATTCGGCTAAAAGGGATTTGAATCCAAACTTACGGTTTAATGCGCCCACAATGCTGCCATACAATTCAAGTAGATCGCTGCTTAGCAGCACAGCCACGAGAATCAATCCGCTATCTACCTCCAGTTGTTTGTGGGCAAATAGTAGGAAGATGATGTAAAAGATCAGAATGGATGAGGTCAGCTGGATGGCTTTCGCCAACGAGTCGAACCAGTTCTCGAGTTTTAAGATGATTTGAATCATCAGTGCAATGTGCAAATAACAGATGATGAATGCGATAAGGTAAATCACCCATTCCGGCAATGAACTGATATAGCTTCTGTTGAGCATGGTGAGCAAAATATTGGCATGCACCGCTACGCCATACATGTCGGGAATGCTGCGTCCGGCCAGTTCGGCGTTGAGCGGCGTGAAATGCTTGTCCTCAATGTCAAAGCTGTTGAACAATGGGCTGCCCAGATAGCCCAGCAATACAATTCGGTCTTTCAGAAAGCCCTTGTCCATTGTGGGGTCGAAGAGGTCGTATTCGTCCAAAACTATAAAGCTTTCGCCTGCGCCTTCAAAATTGATAATCTCCTCCTCCG
>CAZBBV010000241.1:0-3683 GCA_964490025.1 uncultured Cryomorphaceae bacterium
GTTCCATGGTTGATTACACGAGCTCGGCTAAGTATTTTTTGTGCACTCGAGTTGAAGTTTAACGTCCCCACCTGAGAGATGGTTATTTCTGTAAAGGAGCCGTTGACGTAAGTTGGGCCGCCAATTTCGCCTGCCGACATGTTGTAGCTGCCATGCACAGTGAATGATCCCGGACCAATTAAGTAGCCTCCAGTATGTGAAATTGTGGTGATAGTGTCTACTACTGTTGCCCCATGTACAATCCAATTTCCCAAAGCGATAAAGGTTCCATTTCCGGTGAGGAATGAACCTGTATAGTGGTTCACATTCCATTGCCCACTGAAAGTGCCGCTACTTGTACAAATAATTGTATCGAAGTTGTGGAAGCTTGCATTTTGGTTGTTGGTGCTAAAGGTTCCGTCGGTGATGTTTAGCAATCCTCGGTTTTCGAAATACGTGCCTTGTTGCGTGGTAAAAGTGCCTGTGGTGCTTTTGTTTACTGTGCCTGAGGCAGTATTGATAAAGCGAGCAGGGGCCTGACCAAAGAGGTTTAAAGTGCCTGCACCTAGGTTAAAAGTGCCTTCGTTCAAAAACTTAGTCGTGTCAGCTCCCGCGGTGGAGTAGAGGTGCAGTTCTCCTGCGCTCCAGTTGGTTATGCCATAGTTGGTAACCAACGCCCGATTAATAAATTTTTGTGCAGCCGAGTTTAGATTGAGTGTCCCCACAGGAGATACAACAAACTGGGAGGAGGAAGAAATAATTCCCATTGAGCCTGCCGAAAGGTTGAAGCTCCCATGGATGGTAAAAAGCCCCGGCCCATAAACGTTTCCACCCGTTTGCGATAGGGTCGCTGAGGTATCGACTATTGTTGCTCCATGAATGACCCAGTTTCCATTGGCGGTGAAAGTTCCATTTCCGGTGAGCAAAGAACCGGCATACATGTTCACATTCCACTGCCCATTGAAAGTTCCCGTACCGGTAGATTGTATGGTTCCGTAGTTATGGAAACTCGCATTCTGATTGTTCGTGCTAAAAGTTCCGTCGGAAATATTGAGCAGGCCATGGTTTTGAAAATAAGTGCCTTGCTGCGTGGTAAAAGTGCCTGCGGTGCTTTTGTTTACTGTGCCGGAGCTAGTATTTATAAACCGAGCAGGTGCCTGGCCAAATAGGTTCAAAGTGCCTGCACCCAAGTTGAAAACACCTGAATTAATGAATTTAGTGGTATCGGGCGATATGGTATTCAGACTCAGGTCGCCGCCATTCCAATTGCAGGTACCATTGTTCGTTATTTGGGAACGTGTAATGGTTTTGGCAGTGCTTCCATTAAAATTGAGTGTTCCCACAGCGCTGGTCTGTATCTGTGAAAGGCCATTGAAAATGTAAGTTGGCGTCCCGATTTCACCGGTGTTAAAAGTGTAAGTGCCATGTACGGTCAGCACTCCCGGGCCGTAAAGGTAACCGGAGTTGTGGGTTACCGTTGCCATAGTATCTACCGAAGCTGCGCCACCAATATAGAGGTAACCCATAGCCACAAAGCCATTTCCTTTTATTTTGCTTCCGTTGAACATGCTGGTACTTGTGCAATGGTACGCACCGGGACTGTTGGCCTCAATGGTGCCGTGGTTGTTCACACTGGCATTCGAAATGGCAAATGTTCCATTGTCCACCTTCAGTAGACCATAATTGAAAAAGTTGAAAGTGCTGCCGCTTATGGTTAGCGTTCCGCTACTGTTTTTCAAAAAAGTACCTGTGGCTCCATTCACAATTTTTGAAAGACCACTACCCGAAATTCCGCTACCTGCAACCCCTACATTGAAAACACCATTGTTGATCACCTTTCCAGTATCCGGACCTTGAGCGATATACAGTGTGCCGGAGTTCCAGTTTACGGTGCCATTGTTTTCAAGAATACATCCGTGCATTTCATGGGTAATCAGGTTATTGAGGTTCATGGTTCCGCTGGGGCTTATGGTCAGCACAAATCCGTTGTTGTTGGCCAATACACCGCCCGACCAATTCAAAAGCCCATTTACCACCACAGTTCCTGCATTTCCAGTCGTAGCGCCCAGCATACCCCCGGAAGTGTTCCATGTTCCATTGATGATTATTTCGTCGCCGGTGGCGTTGCTTAGCAACACGTCATGCGTTTGGTTCACAGTAGCGCCCGAATCCACAATCAATTGATTCACGGTGACGCCGTGCAAGGTAACCACATGAGGTGCTCGAATTCGGATTTCATTGGCCAGTGTGTTTGGGGCTGATGCTGTAGTGGTCCAACCAAAACCATCATAATATTCCCAAATGGCCGCCGAACTATAGCTGCCGGATGCAATGGTGCGAAAATCACCAAAGTTTTGAGCGAATGCTCCAATGGAAAGAAAAGTGAGAAAAAGCAGGGATAGGGTATGTTTCGCTTTCACTATACGGTGGATTTAGGTTCGCTCATTCACATCCTTAAGTGACTTTGCACTTTTGGACAATGTGAAAGTAGAGAATATTTCAATCCATTGACATCAGGTGGCTTAAGTAAGAAACTTAAAGTAAACCCAGCCGGCGACCAACCAAGCCGTCTATCTGTGCGAAAAGCTTATCCGGCCCTTTCTTTCGCCAGCTTAGTTCGCTCAGCTCGCCACCTTCGGCCACATAGCTGTCTATTCCCGTTCGCTTCATTTCTTTGAGCACATGGTCGCGAAAGTTGATGAGCGCAATCCATCCGTCTTCCACATCTTCAAACCACTCTTCGTAATACAGCTCGTCAGAGGCGTGGAAGTTCAGCACATTTTCGCCAATGAGAATAAATTTCTGAATGCCTTCCTTGAGCATGGGGTCCACAATGTCGCGCTTTAGCACCATGATGTCGTTGTTGATGCAGTCGTTCCATTCGCCCATAAACTCCATGATGGCGAAACCATCTTCGTAGTCGGCATACAGTATTTTCAGAAAAAGGGTTTCGGAGCCCATGTCGTCCCATTGCGGGTGAATCACATGGTCGTAAATCTGATGGGTGAAATACACCTCACTGTTCTGATAACCGTAGAAAGGCGAACGATCGTCTTCGCTGGTGATGTACAGATGGCGCCAGTTGTAATGTGGCTCTAGGTTGTGCATGGCTTTTCAGGGCTCTTTCTATGGTTCGAAAAGTAGTTTTTTCAAAAACAAGCAAACGGAGAATTTCTTCTTTGGTTCGCCACCGCTATTGAATTCCGTTTTGCGGTAAGGTAAAAGGCAATTCACCCCTGGTCTTCACGGATTTGATTCTGGCTTTTTTCAAATAAACCTTGTAAGTGGCGTAAGTGCCGAACTTTCGGGTATCGTCTGTTTTCAATTGCCCAACCAAGTAAGCTCTGTAATATTCTCCAAACAAAGTCTTTTTCTTCGTAAAGAGGAGAATGGGTTCAAAGAGCGTGGTGGCAATTTCTTGGTATTCATCATCCTGCTGAATCCATGTGCGGAATAGGTTGTGCCTTTGCTCTTCAAGCGCTGCCAGATCGTAAATTTTATTCAACCAGTCTTCGCCCAAGTCGCTCTTATGGGCCATATAAACATTGGTAAGTTCATTCCTTCGGCTTATTTCTTCTTCGCCTAAAAGCCCTGCCAAAGAATCGCCAACATATATAAACTCAATGCTCCATTCGGCAGCGCTAATCATCAGTGCATTGTTCATAGCAATGCTTAAAGGTCTGCCGCTCTGATAGTAACTATGT
>CAZBBV010000242.1:0-3672 GCA_964490025.1 uncultured Cryomorphaceae bacterium
GTTCGGTAAGGCATTTCACCTTGATGCCCAATGCCCGCTCTGTTGCCCAAAAATCCACTTGTGTGTTTTGTTTTTTAGGCTCCACTTCCAACAGCACCACATTCTCTGGGTTGGAGTTACCGACGATTAATTTGCGCATCCTTTCTACATAGCCCTCGCTTGTCAGCCCACCGAAAAGATGCTGTAAGTTGTTGGGGATATCGAAATGTTTTCTGTAAGACCGAGCACATAAGTCTTGATAAAAGAACAGTGACGGAAATCCCTGAATTTCAATTAGTTGCGGTGAGATATGGCCATTGGCATCCTTGCAAATACCAAAATCAATGACTAGGAAATTAGTATGTGGTGATTCCCCCGGAACACGGCAGTCCGCCAGGATAGTCTCTTCGGAAAGTGCTTTGAAATCGGGCCGGCAAATGGTGTCCACCAGTTGGTCACAAGCTTTGAAAAGCTGTTTGGAAAGCGATTTGGGAACAAAAATCGGTGTCTCAGCTATGTGGAATGGTACTTTATGATTGGTTTCTAGGTAAATCTCATGGAGGAACGCTTGGTATTTCGCCTCGGTGAAGGCGGTGTTGTATGCCTTGCGAATATGGGGAATCATATCGTTTGGATTTCGTTTTATGAAAAAAGCAGACAGTTAATCACGCAAACTCCAGCGCTCCCGCTCTCACCCTTCGGATGGCATCATTGAGGAATAGCGGCAAGATGATGGCATGTGTTCGGTCAATCTTATCTGGGTCGTTCAGGTGTGTCACCATGTCAAGGTACTTATCTTCGCCGTACTCTTCCAAAATGGCAGTCACTCTTTCTGGCTCTGCAAAATACTCCCGCATACCCACAGGGTCTGCCTCTGGGTGGAACTGCGTGCCAATCATTTCGGGTGAAAAACGAACAGCCATCATGGCACGCTCCAACTCCAAATGAGGGCGGTCTTTTTCGACGCAAAGCAGGCTGGCACCAATCGTTGCCATACGCTCGAAGTTGGGTTGAACCACCTGATACTCTCGGAAGTCAGCGACCCAAAACGGTTCGTCCAGTTCATGAAAGAGCCATTCTGCCTCTCCAGCTTCTGTTTTATGAACAGGAAAAATGCCGAATGACTTTTTCCGCCTGCGATTTATTTCTCCCAACTTGAAGTGATGGCAAGCCATCTGGAATGAGTGGCAAATGAAAAACACGAATTTTTTCGACCCTTCCTCGTTCAGGTTGTAGTTCCAGATTTTTTCAATCAAATCTTGGAAAGGAGCTAGCCAAGCCTCGTCACCCACGAGCGGGTTGCCGGGGCCTCCTGAAAAGATATAAATATCGTGGCTCAAGTCCGGTACTTTTACCTCGCTACGCACGTCGAAGACTTCGTAGTTAAGGTCTTTTTCGAAAAGCTTTACGATATCCTTGATGTTCGACATGCCCAGGTTGCGTGTGCCCTCGTACATGTCTAATATTGCTAAACTAAGCTTGCTTTCCATGTGTAGTTTATTGTTTGTTTGATGAAATCATGGGGATGCTGAGGATTATAGCCGCTCAACAACCCAATGATTTCAACAATCAAACCATTTTATTTCTTTTTCTTGGCAGGTGCCTTACCTCCAACACTTGGAGGTGTGAGATGGTTGCCCAGTACGGCTTGCTGCACGAATGTCCCCCAAGTCAGGTTGTGCTTGCCTTCTTCGTGCGCCTGCGCCCTTTCGATGGCGTAATTGGCCATGGTTTCCACCACCCACTCGAAGTTTTCCTTGCCTACTGAGTTCACGTCGGCATCTGGTGCCGGGTTGCAAAAATCAATGGCGACGGGGATGCCGTTTTCCACGCCAAACTCCACCGTATTGAAATCGTAGCCGAGGCCGTTGCACAGGCGCAGCACATAGTCTTCGATAAGCTCCAGCAGCTCTTTTGAAGCACCGTGGTCAGCTACATAGCGAAGGTGGTGCGGGTTGCGGGGCTCATAGTCCATGATGCGGACGTGCTTCCGACCGATGCAGTAGCAGCGGAAGTAGCTATCAAATTTCACAGCCTTCTGGAACATCATAACCAATTGCTCAGTCTCATTGTAGGCTTTGAATACTTCTGCCCAGCTGTCAACAGGATAAACGCTCTTCCAGCCACCGCCAGCGTGGGGCTTCATGAAAGCTGGGAAGCCACCAAGGTAGTCGAGCATCGCCTCCCATTCCATCGGGAATTTAAGGTTGCTGAAGCTCTCGGATGAGGTATCGTCCGGATGGTCTTTGCTGGGTAGCAGCACTGTTTTTGGAACGGGGACTCCGACTTGCTCAGCCAGCACATTGTTAAAGAACTTCTCATCGGCACTCCACCAAAAAGGGTTGTTGATGACCGCCGTGCCCGTGGCTGCAGCGTTTTTTAAGTAAGCCCGATAAAAAGGAACGTCTTGCGAAATACGGTCAATGATGACTGCATAGCCGCTCGGCTGGTTCTGCATCAATTCTTCTACCTTCACAAACTCCGCCGTGACGCCTTCCACTCTTTTTGAGTTTACTCGCTCCACAAAAGCTTGCGGAAAAGTTCTTTCCTTACCGAATAGTATGCCTATCTTCTTCATTTACAAAGGGTTTTAAATAGTGTAAAATATTATGGTTGTAATTTTGGAAATTACCCCAAAATGAATTTGTTAGATTTGCCTTGAATGGGTCTACTTTGGCTCGCTATTTTCAGAATAGCGGATATATTAGTGGGGCTGGCAAAGCTAAGGCGAAAACATGAGAGCTAACATATAACACCGACAATTTCAATGTAAACCTGAGAATGGGGCATTTTGACATATTGGCTTTGAGCCATCACAAATTCGAGTTTCAAAAGGAACAACTACACTCACTGCATCTTCATCGGCTTCGAGGGTTCCGCTCGATTTATCTCAAAACCCGTTTCAGTATTGACATTTACCTGCCACCCGACTATGATGCTAGTGGTTCGGGAAGTTTTCCTGTTTTATTCTTCAATGATGGGCAGGATATGGAGGCTGTGCGCCTCGCCGATACGCTAAACAATCTCTACACCAACCAAAAAATTCCGTCACTTATCGTTGTGGCTATTCATGCCGGCGAGCGACTGCAAGAATACGGTACTGCCAACCGGCCCGACTATCGCAACAGGGGTAGCCAAGCGCATGCTTATACCAAGTTCATTGTCAAAGAACTTTTCCCAGTTGTAAAAAAGGCCTACCCGATTCGGAGGGGAAAGGAACACAGCGTATTTGCTGGGTTCTCCCTTGGTGGCCTTTCAGCAATGGACATCGTTTGGAATAATCCTAAACTATTTGGTAAGGCGGGTGTTTTTTCGGGCTCTTTTTGGTGGCGGCACTGCGACTTCTGTGACGATGACCCCGATGGCGGCCGTATCATGCATGAATTGGTGGACATGGGACTGCACTGCCCTGGCCTCAAGTTCTGGTTCCAAACCGGCACTATGGACGAGACCGACGACCGCAACGGAAACGGCGTCATTGATTCCATTGACGACACCCTCGACCTGATTGAAAGGTTGAAAAAAAGAGGCTACCACCATAAAGATGACCTGCACTATCGAGAGGTCAAGGATGGTATTCACCACCCTCAAACCTGGGGACAGGTGTTGCCTGAGTTTTTGGTGTGGGCTTTTGGGAAATAGTGGTCGCCCAATTTATTGGGCTGACCGAATGCAACAAATCAAAACGGTCAG
>CAZBBV010000243.1:0-3645 GCA_964490025.1 uncultured Cryomorphaceae bacterium
CTGGTTTCCATTTCTTCCAAAAGTTCGTAGTACAGCTTTCCGGAGCAGAACACCAAGCGGGTCACTTTTTTAGGATCGGCTGTTGGGTCGTCCAACACTTCCATGAAATGGCCTGAGGTAAGCTCAGCCACAGTGGCGGTTACACGCGGATGCCGCAAGAGACTTTTTGGGGTCATCACCACCAGTGGTTTGCGCCATTTGTTCTTCATCTGGCGGCGGATAAGGTGGAAATGATTTGCCGGCGTGGTGGGATTAACCACCACCATATTCAGCTCGGCACATAGTTGCAGGTAGCGCTCCAAGCGGGCGCTGCTGTGCTCGGCGCCCTGGCCTTCGTAGCCATGTGGCAGAAACATCACCAATCCGCTTTTCACCTTCCATTTGTCCTCGCCACTGCTGATAAATTGGTCAATGATAATCTGTGCCCCATTGCTAAAATCGCCAAACTGGGCTTCCCAAATCACCAAAGTCTCGGGGCTGGCAATGGAATAGCCATAGTCGAAACCAAGAACGCCAAACTCAGAAAGATGTGAGTTGTAGATGGAAAAGCGCCCTTGCTTTTCGCTCAGACTGTCCAGCAGGCACACTTCTTCTTCGCTTTCTTCCACTTTCATTATGGCGTGGCGGTGGCTGAAAGTGCCGCGCTCCACATCCTGTCCACTGATGCGCACATTTAAGCCTTCGTCGAGCAGGGTGGCATAGGCCATCAATTCAGCCATGCCCCAGTCCAGCTTGTCTGTTTCAAAGATCATTCGGTTGCGGTCTTCCAGCAGTCGAAGAATCTTTTTGTATAAATGCACTTCGGGAGACACCGTGGTCATTTTTTGCGCCAGCTCCAGGAATCGTTTTTTGGGAAATCCTGTTTCAATGCTTTTCTCGAAATCCTGTGCCTTAGCGAATTCAATCTTTTTCCATTCGTTGTACATGAAAGGCGTGATGACATTTTTCTCAATCATCTTCGATTTCTCGAATTTGCCTTCCAGTATGTCGTTGAATTCTTTGTCTTTTTCGTCCAAATAGGCCTCAGAAATGATTCCTTCGGCCAATAGCTTACGGCTGTAGATGTCGCGCGGATTGGGGTGGCGGGCGATTATCTTGTACAGCATGGGCTGGGTAAAGCGCGGTTCGTCGCCTTCGTTGTGGCCGTACTTGCGATAACCCAAAAGGTCAATAAAAATGTCGCGGTTGAAATGCTGGCGGTATTCCATGGCAAAGCGCATGCAATGCACCACCGCTTCTACGTCGTCCGCATTTACATGCAGCACCGGGCTTAGGGTCACTTTCGCAATATCCGTACAATAGGTGCTGGTGCGTGCGTCGAGGTAGTTGGTGGTAAAGCCCACCTGATTGTTCACCACTAGGTGAATAGTTCCCCCTGTTTTGTAGCCATCCAGTTGCGACATCTGCACCACTTCGTATACAATGCCCTGGCCGGCAATGGCGGCATCACCGTGTATCAGAATAGGGCAAACGGCCTTCAAATTGCCGTCGAAGCGGTTGTTGATTTTAGCGCGGGCAATGCCTTCCACCACCGGATCTACGGCTTCAAGGTGGCTGGGATTGGGCGCAATATTCAGGTCCACCTCTAGTCCATTTCGCGTGGCGTGCGTGGCTGTGAAACCCATGTGGTATTTCACATCCCCGTCGAAATAAGAGTCTTCAAAATCCTTTCCTTCAAACTCGCTGAGTATCTGATCGTAGGTCTTCCCGAAAATGTTGGCCAATACATTGAGCCTGCCTCGGTGGGCCATGCCTACTACAAATTCTTTTACGCCGAGTTCAGCGCCAAAGTCAATCAATGTATCGAGTGCAGGAATAAGCGACTCTCCTCCTTCCAGCGAAAAGCGCTTTTGACCAACAAATTTCTTGTGCAAAAAGCCCTCAAAACCCACAGCACGACTCAATTTTTCGAGCACGTGTAGTTTGTCTTCGGTGGTCAGTTGCGGTTGGTTGTGGTTTTTTGTCAGGCGCTCCTGAATCCATTGGATAACCTCCGGGCGGCGCACAAACTTATATTCCACACCAATGCTGTGGCAGAACACCATTTCCAGGTGCTCCACTATTTTCTGAAGCGTGGCGGGTCCCAGTCCCACTTCCGATCCCGCGTCAAAGGTGGTGTGTAGGTCGCTTTCCGCTAGGCCAAAATTTTCGAGTGCTAGAGTTGGAAGGTATTTCCTGCGAGCGCGCACAGGATTGGTTTTGGTAAAGAGGTGACCGCGCTGGCGATAGCCTTGAATGAGGTTCAACACCTTAAACTCCTTCATCACCTTCTCGGGGACTACTCCTTCATGAATGGCGGTGGCTACCTTTTCGTGTCCGTTGTATTCGGTACGGCCGAAATCGTAGCCTTGGAAAAACGCTCTCCAGCTGGGCTCCAGCGCGTCCGGATTGCGGGTATATTGGGCATACATATCGTCCACAAGGGCGATATGTGCGGCACCTAAAAAGGAAAACTGATCCATGCTTTTTTGCTGCTTAAAAACAGTGGGCAAAGGTAATTTTTTATTCCAAGGCCGGAGCAAGGGGCTCGCCCTCCGAAGGCCTGTTGAAATGGGCGCGCAGCACCACCTTTTGCAAGGCTCTTTTTAGAATACTTTTCGTGATGTCGGCATAAAAATCCTCCGATTCGCGCATCATTTTCCGAACAGTGGCTTCGGCCAGATCAATGCGGTAAAGCAGATTGCAAAAGGCAGCAAAATCCTTGTCCACCAGATGCTTTACCAAAGGCAACACTTGGGAAAACAGCTCCTCGAATGCGGTTTTTTCATTACCCGTAAAAGTGATTTCGTGGCCGAAGAATCCGAAGTCTTTAATGACTTGCTCGGCTGTGAGGCGAAGGTAAGGTAGGTTTTGAGAATAATCGGCTTGAGGTAGCGAATCAAAGCCCATTCTTGGATGTGGATTTCATGGCGTTTCGGAGGAAGCTGAAAAAGGCTACTCGTTCAGCAGTATTGGCCATGGAGAGTAGCTTGGCCGTCTTCATATTTCCTATCCAGTGCTCCTTGAAGGACTGTACCATCTCAGGAAAAGTGGTGCTTATCAGCTGCACGCCCACCGAAGCGGTGAGGAGCATTTCAAGATCAGGAGTGGTTACCAAACCTCCGTTAGACATGGTGCAATAACTGGAGCCATACAGATCGAATTTGCCCATAGCTTCGCCTTTATTCCCCTTATCGGCCATTTGCTCAAACTCGTTTAGCGCCTCCATGATATCGGCTTGTATCGT
Source organism: uncultured Cryomorphaceae bacterium (assembly GCA_964490025.1). Lineage (GTDB taxonomy): Bacteria > Bacteroidota > Bacteroidia > Flavobacteriales > ECT2AJA-044 > CAZBBV01. The sequence goes on from CAZBBV010000243.1 coordinate 3,227, forward strand.
TTTGTAATCGTTTTCCGAGAGCTTGCCTACCATAAGAGTATAGTCCATTTGCCTTTTAAGGTTGTAAATGCCCGAATCGTTCCATAGCTCTATGCTGTTCACCTGCTTGTAGGCCTGCATTAGCTCTTGGGCAATTTCCTGAGTGCTATCCGAAAGCGGGACAATTCCGTCTGTCAAGATTGAATTTGTCCAAACAGAAATTTTAAACTCAAAGAGGGCCGGCCTAGAGAGGAAGAAGAAATAAGACAAATCCCTTCCTACATATTTAAGTTCATTTTGTCCCTGGCTTATCTTATCGAACAGCCCTAAGGTGCGCTTCATATTGATTTGCAGCTCCTGCTCATTCTTAAAGCCATTGAATAGCGCCACAAAGTGATGAGGTAAGCCCATGTAGGTGGGCAATAGCGCGAAGGCCTCAG
>CAZBBV010000244.1:0-3612 GCA_964490025.1 uncultured Cryomorphaceae bacterium
GTTGAATACCGATACGGCGTTTTCAATGGCTTGCTCAACACCAATTCTTTGAATCGTCTGTAAAACAATTTTTCGTGCTTCTTTGGTGGCTGTCAGTTTGGCCTCTTCCACCGTTTCTTGAATGTAGCCCACCGCCTGCGATTTGGCTTCTTCCCGTAATGCATCCACCAGCTGCTTCTTGGCATCTTCGCCCGATAGGCCGCTAATGACCTCCAAAGCATTTACCTGCTGTGTGTGCAATTTGTCCAATTCTTCTTTTCGGCGGTTTAGCGCCTCCATCTGTTTGGTGAGTTGGGCTTTTTGGTTGTCCAATTCGGCCACCTTTCGGTTAATCTCTTCCGTACGCTGGTTTATCTTCTGCTCTTTCTGGATGGCGCGCTTTTCCGTTTCCTCGGCCTTGCGGTTGCGCTCGTTGATCACTTGTTCGTGCTCTGTTTTAAGCTCAAGAAACTTCTCTTTTGCCTGTAGAATTTTATCCTTCTTAATGGCTTCTGCTTCTTTCTCGGCTTCTTTAACGAGGTTAAGGCCCTTCTTTCGGGCTTGCGATTTGAAAACAAAATATCCCAATCCGGTGCCAGCAATTAGGGCTATGATGGTGTCTATGATTAGTGCTGATAAACTCATTCTTCTCTCTTTCGGTTTTGGTTAAAAAAAAACCCGCATTAAACTTTGGTTCTATTAAACTCCTGACTAACAGGATTTGAGTTCCGGCGGCGTTCTAAGTTCCACTGTTCCGTCTTTCGACAGAAACCCGAAGGTTGCGGCCTCTTATCTTTCCCCCAAGGCGCTCGTTTAATTGTTAAATGTTGAGTTTAACAAACGAAGATTTAATGCGGGTAAATCGTAATTCTATGTAAATGAACGTTATGCCTTTTCTCGAATCAACTGCTCCAAAGTACGCAATCTCTCTACAACATCAGCATCCACTATCACTTTGTCTGAATGCGTTTCCAACTTCACTGCCAATTGCAGCGCACACATGGCCAGCAAATCCTGCTTGTCCTCAACGGAATAGTTTCCCTCCAGCTTTTTCATCAATGCTGCCAGCTGACTGGCTGCACGTCTCACCTTTTCCTCGTCCTCTCGCTTTATATTAAGCGGGTATGACCTATCGGCAACAAACACCTTAATCCGTAGTGTATCACTGTCCATTGCCAATGTTTATTCGTTGAGTAAAGCAATGCATTTATCGATTTCCCGCAGCAGGCCATTGATTTTTTGCTTTGTCTCCTTTCCTTCATCCTCACCGGCTACCATGTTCTTCGCCATTTTGAGGATTTCCATTTGGTGCATCAAATCTTTGACTGCCTCATCCTTTTCTACCAACTCGGCCTCTAAGGTGTATACTCGATTCTTCAGCGTTTCCACTTTTTCCTCCAGATTTCCCTTCGATTGGAGCAGATTTTGCACCCCAAGTTCCAATTGATTCAATGTTTCATTAAGATTCGTCATCCTCTTTTAGAACTGTGTTGGCGTGCTTCACAAATGTAAAGCGAAATATGCGAGACCCACAAGCGTTTGTTGTTCCGAAGTTCAAAAGCTTATTGGCTCAGAATTCTATTTTTGCCCGCGATAAAGATTATAGCATGAGAATGAAGTGGTTCGGTTTCTTAATTTTTCTTGGTTCAGTTCTTCAGGCACAAAATTTCCCTAAAGATTATTTCGGTTCACCGGTTTTGATTCCCATTCAGCTTTCAGGAACCTTTGGTGAGTTGAGGAGCAATCATTTTCATTCGGGAATTGATATAAAAACCCAGGGAGTAACCGGATTGCCGGTTTTGGCTGCGGCTGAAGGGTACGTGTCAAGAATTCGAGTATCGCCTCGTGGGTTTGGCTATGCCATATACATCAACCACCCAAACGGATTTACGACGGTGTACGGACACATGGAAAGATTCACATCCGAAATTTCTGCTTACATAAAAGCGGAGCAATACCGTCAGAAGTCTTTTGAAGTTGATCTCTACCTAAGCCCTGAGCAATTCAAATTTTCAAAAGGTGAGGAAATTGGAAAATCGGGCAACTCCGGCAGCAGTGGCGGACCACATTTACATTTCGAAATACGCGACACGAAAACAGAGGAACCACTCAACCCTTTGCTTTTTGGCTTCAATATGCCCGACAACCGTGCGCCCGAATTGTACAAACTCCTTATCATCCCATTGGATGGAGACGCACGTATTAATGGAAAGAAAAGGGTTCATTCCATGACCTTGACCAAGGTAAAAGAGGGTGTTTTCAAAACTTCAGGCGAAGATGTGCTCATTGGTGGCAAGGTGGGTTTTGCCATTGAGGCATACGATAAGCATACAGGACAGGAAAACAGAAATGGCGTGTACAGCGTCAAGCTCTCATTTGAAGGCAAGCAAGTTTTTGAGCAAAAAATGGATCGTTTCTCGTTCGACGAAACCAGATACCTGAATGCCTGCATTACCTACGACCAATTGCAATGTTGTAATGTAAAAGCCTTAAAAACATATGTGGATCCGGGAAACAAACTGGCCATGCTAAAAGGACAGCCGCCGGGAATACTCATAGACGAACGAAGGAATTTCTTGATCTCCATTGAGGTAGCTGATGTAGCGGGCAACAAAAGCACGGTGAATTTCAACTTTTGGGGCGATTTCAATTTTGCCTCCAGAACCCTTGAAGGCACTGATCCTACCACGCTACGGAAAGACCTTTTTCCGCACAACCGAATCAATAAATACTTGACAAACGATATGGACCTCTATATTCCTGAAGGCACTCTTTATCGCGATATCTTCTTTAAGTATTCGGTAGACAGCACCAGCAATGGAAGGTACTACAGCTACAAGCACAAGGTGCATGAAAGCAGTGAACCGGTGCACAAACACTATGCGCTTAGCATACGTGCCGCCAATTTTCCTGAGCAGCACCGCAGCAAGCTGTGCATTGTGGAGCTCGGCAGCAATGCGCCTAGCTATATTGGTGGCGAATTAAAGGATGACTTTGTAACCGCGCAGGTGCGACAGTTTGGAACCTTCGCTGTAATGGCCGACACCACCGCTCCCCGCGTGAAAGCCAATGATTTGGTGGAAGGGAAAAGCATTGGCAACCAAAGAACCTTCAACTTTACCGTGTCTGATAACCTAAGTGGTGTAAAGAAATACAATGCCTACCTAAACGGGGAGTGGGTGCTTCTAGAATACGACGCCAAGAGCAACCGTATGTATTATAATGTTGACGAACGTGTGAAAACAGGAAACAATACGATACGCATAGTGGTTAGCGACGACAAAGACAACGAAACGGAGCTAAGCATTAATTTCGTGAAGTGATGAAGGCAATAATTGGCGAAAAGAAGGGTTCCATGCAGCAAAGAATGAATACTTTTAGGAAGTTGAAAACACACCATTATATATGGACGATTCTAGCCTTTGTTCTAATAGGGCAAATGGAAAGTTTTGGGCAAAACCCAAAAAACGAAGACCTCATTCAGCTTTCAGGTGTGGTGGCCAGCGGCGATACGCTTGAACCAATCCCCTACGTAAACATTTTCATTAAGAACCGCCGCTTTGGTACCATCACCGACTACGACGGATTCTTCTCCATAGTGGTAGCTAAGGGCGACAGTATCGAGTTTTCGCA
>CAZBBV010000245.1:0-3606 GCA_964490025.1 uncultured Cryomorphaceae bacterium
ATCACTTCGTCTTGGTCGCGCACGGAAGAGGAGATAATGGGCAGCCCAAGTTCTTGCACTATCAGTCGGGGAAGTTCATGATCGGGCACTCTGAATCCCAGGCTTTTCTTGCTGCGTTTGAAGAGTTTTGGCACCCGGTTGTTGGCTTCCAAAATAAAGGTAAACGGCCCGGGTGTTCCGCGCTTAAGCATTTTAAACACGTGGTTGCTGATGGGCGTGGTGTAGTCGCTCAGCATGCTTAGGTCGTTAAAGATCACCGTGAAATCGGTTTGCTCAGCTTTCTTTCTTTGAATTTGAGCCACCCTTTCAATGGCTTTTGGATGCTCAATGCTACAACCGATCGAATACACGGTATCCGTGGGGTAGATAATCACCCCACCTTCGCTCAAGCAATCGAGTATGGCTTGCAGATGTCGCGGATTCGGATTTTCGGGGTAAAACTTTAGCAATTGGCTCATGGCACATCCATTTATCGGTGATTAAAAAAGAAGAAAAAGGTTTATGAATTCCCTTTACGGTAGTCGGCCAAAAACTTCTCCAAACCTACATCCGTCAATGGATGCTTGAAGAGCGCGTTGATGGCGCTAAGCGGGCCTGTCATCACGTCGGCTCCAAGTTCGGCGCACTTAATAATGTGCATGGGGTGGCGCACAGAGGCGGCCAAAATTTCGGTCTCGTAGCCGTAGTTGTCGTAAATCAAACGTATTTGCTCAATGAGTTGAAGTCCGTCGGTGCTCACGTCATCTAGCCGGCCGATAAATGGACTTACATAACTAGCGCCTGCTTTGGCAGCCACGAGGGCTTGTCCGGCAGAAAACACCAGCGTGCAGTTGGTCTTAATGCCGTTGTCGGCAAAATATTTTATGGCCTTTATGCCTTCGCGAATCATAGGCACTTTCACCACTATTTGCGGGTGCAATTCGGCTAGTCTTTCGCCTTCTCTGATCATGCCCTCATAGTCGGTGGCAATTACTTCGGCGCTCACGTCGCCATCCACAGCGTTGCAGATGTCCACATAATGTTTCAAAATATTGTCGGCACCTGTGATGCCTTCTTTGGCCATCAGGCTCGGATTGGTGGTTACGCCGTCCAAAATGCCTAAATCCTGCGCTTCTTTTATTTCCTGAAGGTTGGCTGTGTCGATAAAGAATTTCATGATTTTCTGATTTTGGACAAAGTTAAAAGTGCGAAGCGAAGCAAGGCGCTTTTGTGAAAAAATATGAAAACTATTTACGCTTTGGTCGGAATGAACCTCGCGCCCATAAAAAGAAAGTAGAGTGCGAGAATGATGATTAAGTGGCTCAAGTCGTTTGAGTTGAACCATTTGTGTGGATTAAATCTTAAAGCTACCAATATGCCCGGCAAAAGCAATATGCTTATACCGATCGAAAAATTTCTTCTGAGCACCCGAAGGTCGAAGCGATCGTTTTTTCGCCAAACGAATGGCAGCACCACAAACAGCAATCCCACGGCTAGGTTGATGCCGGTGTACATAAACTTGGCTGAAAGGGTGAAGAGGATGCCAAAGAAGATCAATTGAAATACAGAGAAGGCTACCATCACTTTCTGCAAGAAGTCGTTGAAAAGCCTTAGCACCGCCATTTGAAGCATAAACAAAGCGAGTGCGCTGGTAATCCAGGCCATGCGGTGCATGTTGATGCCAAATTTGTAGAAGAAACCGTGTGCGGCGCCGCCAAAAAATGTGCTGAGCCCAAGCAGAATGAAAAAATAGGCGAAGTGCTTGGAGTTGCCTTTAAGTGCCAGTAGTTTCAAGCCCCAATACACAGAAAAGGCGGTAATGAGCCAATCGGTGATCAGGCCCATGGGTTCCTGAATCAGGTAGTCGAACAGGGTTATTTCTGTGTATTCAACCGGCATAGTTAGGTAGAAAGAAAAAAGGGCAAGCTACTTATATCGCACCGCTACAACCGCCTACCCTTGCTACCTTCCGGTCCTGGGGGAGTTCAGCAGGAGCTGGTCGTACAAGACTTGCCCTAGGGCGGCAAAAGTACATTGTTTAGCCATTATCTCCTAAGGTTAATTATTTGTGATAGCTAAGAAATCTCTTGTGAGAGCATCTATGCGGATTATATTTGTGTCCTTCACATAAAACCCAATACTATGAACCCAATCGTTAAGAAAATCGCAATCAATTTTGGATTGCTCATTGCTGCCATCTCCATTGCTTATTCGCTTATGGCCTATGTTTCAGGTCCTGAGATGATGACCAATTGGTGGGCAGGACTTGTTATGATTTTTGTTTCTATTGGACTTACGGTTTATGCCGTGTCGAAAGTAAGAGGCGAGATGGGCGGCTTTATCAACTTTAAGGATGCATTTTCCACCTATTTTCTCACCATGTTCATTGCCACTGCCATCAGCACGGCATTTGCTATTTTGTTGTTCAATGTGATAGATCCTGGCTATGCCGAAGAAGTTCGCCAGCTAACAATGGATAAAGCACTGGAAATGATGGAAAAATTCGGCACCCCCGAAGAAGCCATTGAGCAGGCAATGACCGACATGGAAAGTCAGAACCAATTTTCTCCAGTTGGCCAGTTAAAAAGCTTTATGACCACATTAATGCTTGGCGCTATTGTTGGCTTAATAGTGGCTGCCATCATGAAAAAAAACAACCCCGAACTAGAGGGATAAGAAATCACAAGTATGAGTGTAGATATATCGGTAGTCATCCCACTCCTCAACGAGGAGGAATCGCTTCGTGAGCTGCACGACTGGATAGTGCGTGTGATGCGCGAGCATGGCTATCGATACGAAATTATTTTTGTGGACGACGGCAGCACCGACAGCAGTTGGAAGGTGATTGAAGAACTAGCCGCCCACGACATACACGTGAAAGGGATCAAGTTCCTGAGAAATTATGGCAAAAGTCCGGCGCTAAACGAAGGCTTCAAGCGCGCCAGCGGGCAGGTGATCATTACCATGGATGCCGACTTGCAGGACAGTCCGGACGAAATTCCGGGGCTTCGCCACATGATCATGGAAGAGGGCTACGACCTAGTGAGCGGCTGGAAGAAAAAGCGCCACGATCCTATTTCCAAAACCATTCCCACCAAACTATTCAATTGGGCCACGCGCCGAATGAGCGGCATAAAGCTCCACGATTTCAATTGCGGACTGAAAGCCTACCGCCTAAAAGTGGTAAAGAGCATTGAGGTGTATGGCGAGATGCACCGCTATGTGCCTGTCCTGGCAAAAAATGCCGGGTTTAGGAATATTGGCGAAAAGGCGGTATCGCATCAGGCAAGGAAGTACGGCTACACCAAGTTCGGCCTCGACCGTTTTATCAACGGTTTTCTCGACCTGATGACGCTCTATTTTATCGGCAAATTCGGGAAGCGTCCCATGCATTTCTTCGGCACTTTTGGTGTGCTCATGTTCGTGATCGGTTTTGGTCTCTCGGCATATTTGGGCATTCAAAAGTTATACTTTTTGAGTGCTGGGCTACCCGCTAGGCTTGTTACGGAGAATCCATGGTTTTTTATTGCACTCACTACCATGATTTTGGGTACTCTTCTTTTCATGACCGGATTTTTGGCCGAAATGATCGCCCGCACACAGCGCGAAGGCCAATACAATATCGAA
>CAZBBV010000246.1:0-3604 GCA_964490025.1 uncultured Cryomorphaceae bacterium
GCGCCTCGGCGGTAGTCTTTATCAGTACCGACAACCTGGCCAGAGTTCCTTCGTCGAAATTCAAAAGTATCACAGGCGGCAGCATCCCCGTGGTGTATTCGGCCGTGCTTACTCAAGAAATGCTTGAGCTTTCGGCCATAAGCCTCGAGATTGGTGTAGAAATGAGCGAACAAACGGGCTCAGGCACCAATGCCATTGGTTTCTTGAATTTTGGCGCTGCCACCACCATAGTGATAGGCGCACACATTGACCACCTAGGCTATGGCCACGAAGGCAGCCTCCACAGCGGCGATCCTGCTATACACAACGGTGCAGACGACAACGCCTCCGGAATTGCAGGCATGATAGAACTAGCGCGAATACTGGCACAGGGCGAAAAATGGACGAACAACAACTACCTTTTCATTGCCTTCTCGGCTGAAGAAAAAGGACTGTTAGGATCGAAATATTGGGTGGAGCATCCCACTATTGGGCTGGATGGCATCAACTACATGCTCAATTACGACATGATCGGCAGCATGCACGAAGACAAAATCATCATAAACGGTGTGGGCACCAGCCCCAAATGGAATGAGGTTCTGACCGAAGAACTGTGTCCCGGCATACACTTCACCACCACCGAAAGTGGCATTGGCCCCAGCGACCACAGCTCATTCTACTTAAAGGACATTCCGGCCATTCATTTTTTTACCGGCGCTACCGAAAATTACCACAAGCCTTCCGACGATTTTGAGACCGTGAATCTGCAAGGTGTGGCGCGGGTCGTGGCTTTCACTGAGGCACTTATTGGTCAATTGGATGGCCTTGATAAACTCGCCTTTACCCCAACCAAAAACGAGCAAGGAGGCGGGCGACGCAGCTACAATGTGTCGCTGGGCATCATGCCCGACTATAGCTTCGAGGGTCCGGGCGTGAAGGTAGATGGCGTTTTGGAAGATCGTCCTGCAAAGAAAGCAGGCCTACAAAGCGGCGATATTCTGATAAAACTTGGTGATGTAGAGATAAAAGACATGTATGGCTATATGGATGCCCTGGGCACTTTCCAGCGCGGACAAACCATTACGGCCTTAGTGAAACGCGGAGAAGACATTTTGGATTTCACCATTACCTTCTGATAACAAATCCCAATGGAACAAACCCTAAAAGTGGCGGTGATCGGTGGTGGAAGTTTCGCCACTGCCTTGGTGAAAATTCTTTGCGAAAAGGAATATCCGATTACCTGGTGGATGCGAAATACCATGGCCATTCAGCACATCAAAACGCACCACCACAACCTGAAATATCTGGAAAGTGTGCGCTTGGACAACTCTAAGCTACTGCTCACCACGGATATCAACAAGGCCATTCGCGAAAACGACGTGCTCATTTTCGCCATTCCTTCTGCTTTCTTAAAAGATGCGCTCGTGAATCTGAAAGCCTCCTTAAAAGGCAAGCAAATCATTACCGCCATCAAAGGCATTGTGCCCGGCGAAAACCTAATCGTGGCCGACTATTTTCATCAGTTTTTTCAAATTCCTTTCGACAACATTGGCGTGATTACCGGCCCATGCCATGCAGAGGAAGTGGCTCTGGAAAGACTCTCTTTCCTTACAGCCGCATCTCTTCAGCCCGAGCTCAGAGAATTCCTTGTGGGCAGGCTTAGTTGCGACTACATAAAGGTCACCCCCAGCGACGATATTTTCGGAACCGAGTATGCCGCTGTGATTAAAAATATTGTGGCCATAGCGTCCGGAATGGCTCATGCATTGGGCTATGGCGACAACTTCCAGGCGGTGCTGGTGAGCAATTCGCTGCAAGAGCTCAAACGCTTTGTGAAAAGCGTGTACCCAATAAAGCGCGACATTACCGACAGCGCCTACCTGGGCGACCTGCTGGTAACGGCATACAGCCAGTTTAGCCGAAACCGAACCTTGGGCAGCATGATTGGCAAAGGCTACAGCGTGCGCAGCGCCATGCTGGAAATGAATATGGTGGCGGAAGGCTATTATGCAGTGGATTGCATCAAGAAAATGAACAAGCTGCACGACGTGAAAATGCCCATTTGCAACACGGTGTACAAAATTCTTTACGAAGGAAAATCGCCGAGAAAACGCATGAAAATGCTGGCCGGCAAGCTGAGCTAAAGCCTGATGTGCTTACTTTCGGCAAGAAACCAAAGCTGAAAGAAAATGCACCAAGCACCCTTCATCCCTTTCCATGGCGAAAACCCGGACCACGAAACGCTAATAGCGCGTAGCCAAAGCTATTATGAATTGATGAACAAGCGGCGCTCCTTGCGCATGTTCTCCGACCGGGAAGTGCCGAAAGAAGTAATCGAAACTCTAATTCGCACCGCTAGCACTGCACCTTCTGGCGCACACAAGCAGCCTTGGACCTTTTGCGCCATTCAGAATCGGGAAATAAAAAAAGCCATACGCGAAGCCGCCGAAAAGGAAGAATATGAAAACTACCATGGTCGCATGAGCGAAGACTGGCTGAAGGATCTGGAGCCCTTCGACACCGATTGGCACAAGCCTTTTCTGGAAATTGCGCCCTGGCTCATTGTGGTGTTTAAGAAAGCCTACGATATCGGCCCCAATGGCGAAAAACTGAAAAACTACTATGTGCACGAATCGGTTGGTTTGGCCACAGGTTTTTTGCTCGCGGCCATCCACCAATGCGGATTGGTGGCCCTCACCCACACCCCTAGCCCCATGAACTTTCTGAGCGAAATACTCCAACGACCGGAAAACGAAAAGCCTTTCCTGCTCATTCCTGTGGGCTATGCGGCAGATGGCGCTATGGTGCCCGATTTGAAAAGGAAAGCACTCGAGGAGATGGGTGTGTTTTTCTAGGTAAACTGTATTGAAACAGGCTTATGACCCGTAAGAAGAAGTTTTACTCTTTTTACCGACTAATTACTCCGGAAAGAATTCACTTTTAAGACTGATGCCCTCGTCGCCTTCCTGATAAGGCATGTAGGTGATGATGAATTGCAGCATCTCATCTGTGGTGCGCATGCTTCCATTGCGTTCGGCTATCAATTGCGGAGGGTTGTAGGGGTTGTCCGGATTGCTCGAAGTGTTGTCGAACACAGCCTCTACGTATATCCAACTGTCTTTCGGGATTTTCACCATGTGCTTAAAGGTGTAGAAATACTGCCAATGGAAATCCCATTTGGGTATGCGTATCAGGCGAATGGTGTCGCCTTCGGGCGTAAGGGCATAGGCCCAAAACGACTTGCCCAACAAGTGCATGTGCGGATTGATGGTGAGCACACTGATATCGGCATGCACCTGGGTTTTGGTGCGGAAGGTCATCACCTTTTCGGGCGGAATAACGAGTGGTGGCTCAATAGGCGAAATGCCGAGGGTGCCCAATTGAATCTCAGAGGTTGGGCGTTTGGGCGGCTCTTTCATGAAAAAAATGTTGATGTGCGAACTGTCCCATTTGGCCAGCGGGCTGGGCGCATAGTGCATGTCGTTAATCAGGAAAGCCCCTTCTGCAGAAATCTTGAAGCCCCCTATGCCTTCGGGATAGGCAGAGGCGATAACGCCGGGCAGATAATTGGCCACCAGCGGCACCAGTGTAGGATAGCTGCCGTCGTCGTTTAGCAGGTCTAGCT
>CAZBBV010000247.1:0-745 GCA_964490025.1 uncultured Cryomorphaceae bacterium
GCTCACACTCAATACTCAAAACTGCGCTCCGCGCTCTTCGCTCAGCAGGACAAAGGAGATCCTTTAGATGCTGTAGATGCTGTAGATCCCGAATCAAGTTCGGGATGACACGGATGACACAGGATGACCAAATGAAGGGATTACCATGAGATGCTTCGCTGCGCTCAGCAGGACAAGGCGGCGTTTGGATGTAAGTAGCAAGCCAGCTCCCTTGTTCCCTCGGTGCTCACACTCAATACTCAAAACTGCGCTCCGCGCTCTTCGCTCAGCAGGACAAGGCAAGGTCAGGAACAAAGCAGAAAGCCCGCTCCATTTGCCCGACTAAGGACTTACCACTCACAACTCAAAACTGCGCGCTGCGCCTAGCGTTTCCCAGACTTACAACTTAAAATTTACCACTCAAAACTGCGCACCGCGCCTCGCGGACTTACAACTTAAAATTTACCACTTAAGACTGCACGAAGTGCTAAAAAACTGCTCGCGCAATCTGCACAATGCTGTCCGGCCGGCCCATGCTATAAAAGTGTAGCACCGGCGCGCCTTTTTCCATCAGCTCCTTGCATTGGGCAATGGCCCATTCAATGCCCACCTTTTTCACTTCCTCGTTGTTGCGGCATTTTTGCACCTCTTCGGCCAGGGCCTCCGGAATGTCGATATGAAAGCGGTGGGGCAGCAGGCTCAACTGCTTTTGGGTGGCTATGGGCGTGATGCCCGGAATAATGGGGACGTGGATGCCCATTTTGCG
>CAZBBV010000247.1:755-3581 GCA_964490025.1 uncultured Cryomorphaceae bacterium
TCCACGAATTTGAAATAGTGCTCGTTGTCGAAAAACATCTGCGTAACAATGTATTCGGCGCCCAGCTCCACTTTTTTCTTCAGCCATTTCAGGTCGTTCTTCATGTTGGGCGCCTCGTAGTGCTTCTCGGGATAGCCCGCCACACCTGCGCAGAAATTGGTGGCGGTGGTGTTTTTCAGTTCGTCGTCCAGATACTTGCCGCTGTTCATGGCGATCACTTGCTCCAGCAGCTCGCTGGCGTAGGCATGGCCGTCGGGCTCGGGTTTGAAATATAGCTCGGAGTTTATCGGGTCGCCGCGCAGCACCAGCACATTGTCTATTTCCAAAAAGTGCAGGTCAATGAGCGCGTCTTCGGTTTCGTCTTTGCTGAAGCCTCCGCAGATGAGGTGCGGCACGGCATCTACCTTGTAGCGGTTTTGGATGGCGGCACAAATGGCCACCGTGCCGGGGCGTTTGCGCACGCTCTTGCGGCTTAGCAGTCCGTTGCCGTGGCTTTTGTCCACATATTCCTCGCGGTGGTAGGTCACGTCTATAAACGGTGGCTTGAACTCCATCAAGGGGTCAATGGCGTCGAAGATGGACTGTATGCTTTCGCCTTTTAAGGGCGGAAGAATTTCGAAGGAAAACAAGGTGCTTTCAGCGTTCTGGATGTGTTCGGTGATCTTCATAGATGTGTTTATGATTCGTAAGCTAAATTGGGACGAAGCCAGCGCTCGGCTTCTTCTGTGGTGATGTTTCGGCGGCGGGCGTAGTCCTCCACCTGGTCTTTCAATATTTTCCCTAGGCCGAAATATTTGGCTTCGGGATGGGCAAAGTAGTAGCCGCTCACACTGGCGGTGGGCCACATGGCCAGCGATTCGGTGAGGGTAATGCCGATTTTCTCTGCCTCCAGCAAGTCGAAAATGGTCTTTTTCTCCAGGTGGTCAGGACAAGCAGGGTAGCCCGGTGCGGGGCGGATGCCGCGGTATTTTTCGGCAATCAAGTCTTCGTTGCTCAGTTTTTCCTGCGCCTGGTAGCCCCAGAATTCTTTGCGCACGAGCTCGTGCAGGCGCTCGGCAAAGGCTTCGGCCAAACGGTCGGCGAGGGCTTTGGCCAATATGGCGTGGTAGTCGTCGTGGTCAGCCTCGTATTTTTTCACCAGCGCTTCCAGGCCAATGCCGGTGGTAACGGCGAACAGGCCAACATAGTCCTGCAGGCCGCTTTCTTGTGGCGCCACAAAGTCGGCCAACGAGAGATTGGGCTGGCCGGGGGCTTTTTTGTTTTGCTGGCGCAAGGAAAGGAGTTTGCGCGCATTGCCGTGGCTATCGTTGAGCAAAATGGTATCGTCCTCCACGGTGTTTGCCGGGAAAAGTCCGTAGACGCCGTTGGCCTGAACGGGTTTTTGGGCTTCCCATTCGTCGAGCATTTTTTGCGCGTCGTTGAACAGCTTTTGGGCTTCTACGCCCACCACTGCGTCCGTCAAAATGTTCGGGTAGCGGCCGTACAGTTCCCAGCTTTGGAAAAAGGGCGTCCAGTCGATATAGGGGCGCAATTCGCTCAAAGGATAATCGATCAGTTGCTGCACGCCGAGTTGTTGCGGGGCGTGTATTTCTTCTTGTGTAAAATTGAGTTGTAGCTTGTTCTTGCGCGCTTCGGCATAACTGAGCATGGGTTTTTCGCTTTGCTTGGCGAGGTAGCCTTCCCGCAGCTTGCGGTAATCTTCTTTTACATTCTGCACATAGGCTTCTTGCTCGTCTTTGCTGAGCAGGCTGCTGCACACGGTCACGCTGCGCGAGGCGTCGTTTACATGCACTATGGGGCCGCTGTATTCCGGGAAAATCTTCACGGCGGTATGCGCCCGTGAGGTGGTGGCGCCGCCTATCAGCAGTGGGATTTTCAGTCCGCGTTTTTCCATTTCGCGCGCCACATACACCATCTCATCCAGGCTTGGGGTAATTAAGCCACTGAGGCCGATTACCTGCACCTGGTGTTTTTCGGCTTCTTCGAGAATGCGTTCGGTGGGCACCATCACGCCCAAGTCAATGATTTCGTAGTTGTTGCAGGCCAGCACCACGCCCACAATGTTTTTCCCGATATCGTGCACGTCGCCTTTCACGGTGGCCATCAGTATTTTTCCTTTGGTGCGGCCGCTCCCTTTTTTCTCCTCTTCGAGATAGGGGGTGAGGTAGGCCACGGCTTTCTTCATCACCCGCGCGCTCTTCACCACCTGCGGCAGGAACATTTTCCCGGCGCCGAATAGGTCGCCCACTATGTTCATACCTTCCATGAGCGGTCCTTCGATCACCTTAAGCGGCGATTGCAAGGCAACCCGTGCTTCTTCGGTGTCTATTTCTACAAATTCGTCAATGCCTTTCACTAGCGCATGGGTGATGCGCTCTTGTAGCGGCGCGTTGCGCCATTCGGCCGCCACTTGCTCCACCTGGCCTTTCTGCTGCACCTTTTCGGCAAAAGCCATCAGCCGCTCGGTGGCGTCTGCGCGGCGGTCGAGCAGCACGTCTTCTACATGCACCAGCAGGTCTTTGGGAATTTCGTCGTACACCTCTAGCATGGTGGGATTCACAATGCCCATGGTCATGCCGGCTTTGATGGCATGGTAAAGGAAAGCGGAGTGCATGGCTTCGCGCACGGCCTGATTGCCGCGGAAGGAGAAGGAAACATTGCTCACGCCGCCGCTAATGTGCGCGCCGGGCAGGTGCTTGCGAATCCATGTGGTGGCGCGGAAAAAGTTGAGCGCGTTTTGGCGGTGCTCCTCCATGCCCGTACCTACGGGGAAAATGTTGGGATCGAAAATGATGTCCTGCGGCGGGAAGCCTACTTTCTCTGTCA
>CAZBBV010000248.1:0-3562 GCA_964490025.1 uncultured Cryomorphaceae bacterium
TAAGCGGCGACGTATTCGAAGGAGCGGGAAGCGCGGTTTTTTATCTCGACACAGCCAATTGGTTTTTCGAATGTCAGACCATTGACAATTTTGTATTGCCCATAGGCGGTCAGTCGGTTTTTTTGGAAATGAACTACCGCTGCAACAACACTTTTGTGGTGGGCATCATAGGCTACACAGGAGGCGAAGTGGTTCAGATGGAATCATTGATCTTAAGGCCCAAAGAAGAGTGGAATAAAATATATGTGAATCTAGCTACGCAGGTGAGCAGCCTGCCCAATGCATTCGACTATAAAATTTTCATTGGCGCCACCCTAGATGCAACGAACGACAGTGCGTGGGTGTATCTGGACAATCTTAAACTGGTGTACTAAGCGTGAACAGAAGGCTACAGGTATTGAAGTACGTGGTAATGGACACCATAGCAGCAGCGTCTGCCTGGTGGATGTTCTATATCTACCGCAAATTGGTGGTAGAGCCTGTGAAAATGGGCATGACCTACCCCATTCGTTTCGACGGTTACTTTTTCTTTAGTCTGATAACCATAGTTTGTTTTTGGTTGGTCCTCCACTGGATCTCAGGCGCCTACAATGATGTGTACCGCAAGTCGCGCCTTCGAGAGTTTGGCCAAACCCTGATGTGGACCTTTATAGGCACCATCATCATGTTTTTTGTGCTCATTTTGGACGACATTGTGGTGTCTTACAAAACGTATTACGGGTCATTCTTCACCCTTTTTGGGCTTAACTTTTTTCTCACCTACCTCCTCAGGCTCATTCTTACTTCGCGCACCATCTACAGGGTTCACCGTCGCGAAATAGGTTTCCCTACCATACTGGTGGGCAGCAATGAAAAGGCACTCGAAACGTATACAGACTTGGTCGAAGCGCGCGAATCGGCAGGAAACCTGTTTGTCGGCTTTGTAAGTGTGGACAACAACATTGCTTTTTTGGCCGAAAGAAAATTGACTCATTTGGGCAGCTACCAGCACCTGCCGGATATCATCACGGAGCGAGGCATAGAGGAGGTTATCATAGCCATAGAAACAACCGAGCACAGCCGTTTGGAGAACATCCTAAACCTGTTGGAAGACACCAATGTGATCATTAAGATAATTCCCGACACTTACGACTTGGTATCGGGAAGGGTACGCACCCAATCCATCTTTGGCACACCGCTCATAGAAATCAAGCACGAGTTGATGCCCAACTGGGAATTTACCCTAAAACGGGTGTTCGACATGGTGATTTCCACCTTGGCGCTCATCTTTTTGCTGCCCATTTTGCTTTTCACCGCATTGATGGTAAAGCTAAGCTCCACCGGACCCATTTTCTATTCCCAAATCCGAATAGGCCTCCACCGAAAGCCCTTCCATATCGTGAAGTTTAGAAGCATGCGCACCGACGCTGAAAAAGAAGGTCCTCAGCTTTCCAGCAAGGAAGACCCGCGCATAACGCCCTGGGGCAAGGTGATGCGCAAATACCGATTGGACGAGCTGCCTCAGTTTTGGAATGTGCTGATTGGCGACATGTCGATCGTAGGCCCAAGGCCTGAAAGACCACATTTTATAAAACAAATTGAGGCCATAGCCCCGCACTACAGGCACCTGCACAAGGTTCGTCCGGGCATCACCTCGTGGGGAATGGTGAAATACGGTTATGCCGAAAGCGTGGAACAAATGATTCAAAGGATGAAATACGACATCATTTACATAGAAAACATGTCCTTCGTTATCGACATGAAGATCTTGATTTACACCATATTAATTGTTTTGCAAGGAAGAGGAAAATAGCCATTCAACAAACCATAATAACATCATGAAAAACATAGCAGTAATAGGAAGCGGCACCATGGGCAATGGCATTGCACACGTGTTTGCCCAATGTGGATACACGGTAGCCGTGGTAGACATTTCAGAAAGCGCCTTGGAGCGCGCTTTGGGAACTATTTCTAAAAACCTGGATCGCCAGATAGCCAAAGGAAGCCTTAGTGAAGATGATAAGGCCAAAACCCTTGCGAACATTACGACCTATACGCAGATGCAAGAAGGTGTGAAGCACGCCGACCTGGTGGTGGAAGCCGCCACGGAAAACGTGGATTTGAAGCTGCGCATCTTCAAAGACATGGACAGCATGGCGTCAGCCAATGCGGTGTTGGCTACCAACACGAGTTCCATTTCTATTACCAAAATTGCGGCGGTTACCACCCGTCCTGATAAGGTGATAGGCATGCACTTTATGAATCCTGTGCCGGTGATGAAGCTGGTAGAGGTGATTCGTGGCTACGCCACTTCAGATGAGGTAACAAACGCGATCATGCAATTGAGCAGGGCTTTGGGAAAAGATCCTGTGGAAGTGAACGACTATCCGGGTTTTGTGGCCAACCGTATCCTGATGCCCATGATCAACGAAGCCATTTATACGCTCTACGAAAGTGTGGCGGGCGTGGAAGAAATTGACACGGTGATGAAACTGGGCATGGCGCACCCCATGGGACCACTCCAACTGGCCGATTTTATTGGCTTGGATGTGTGCCTCAGCATTCTTCGCGTGTTGCACGACGGCTTTGGAAATCCAAAATACGCCCCTTGCCCACTCCTAGTGAATATGGTTATGGCCGGAAAGCTAGGTGCCAAGTCGGGCGAAGGTTTTTACGACTATTCCGAAGGGCCTAAGAGCGCCAAGGTGAGCAAATCATTCGCATAACACATACATCAACATGGAAATATTCCTCCACTCCGAAGCCTGGATTGCCCTACTGACGCTCTCCTTTTTGGAAATCATTTTGGGTGTAGACAACATCATCTTTATCAGCATTCTCACCAACAAGCTGCCGGTGGAGATTCGCGCCAAAGCCCGCGCCGGAGGAATAGGAATGGCACTCATCACGCGCATCATCATGCTGCTGGGCATTTCGTATATCATTGCCATGAAGGCACCACTGTTTTCCATATTGGATCATCCGGTGAGTGGCCGCGATTTGGTTCTCTTTCTGGGCGGTCTTTTCCTCATTGGAAAGAGCACGCGAGAAATACACAGCAAGGTGATGGGCGAAGAGTTGCACCATGTGCCGAGCAATGGCAGGAAGAATTTTCTAAGCATCATTTTTCAAATCGCATTGCTCGACATTGTCTTTTCATTCGACAGCATACTCACCGCCATTGGCATGACGGAGCATCTTATCATCATGATCTTCGCGGTGGTGATTAGCCTGGTGGTCATGCTGGTATTTGCGGGTCGTATTTCCGCCTTTATTGAAAAGAACCCAACACTTCAGATGCTGGCCCTTAGTTTCCTCATTCTCATTGGCTTTGTGCTGATCGCCGATTCCATTGATCAAGAAATTCCGAAAGGTTATATCTACTTTGCGGTGTTTTTCTCCTTGCTTGTGGAGGTGCTCAATCTTCGCCTGCGAAAGAAACTCAACAACCATTAAAACAATCAAGAGATGCACAGAGAAGGAATGCTAAAGGCGGATGCGCTGAAAGGAAAGAAATACATTATAACCGGTGGCGGAAGCGGTTTAGGCAAAGCCATGACCACCTACCTATCCGAGTTGGGTG
>CAZBBV010000249.1:0-3540 GCA_964490025.1 uncultured Cryomorphaceae bacterium
GCCAGCAGCAGCATGATGAAGGTTTTGTTCATGGTGCCTTGAATGGTCATGCTTTCCCCTGTATTTTCTATGGCAGCTTTTTCGAATATGTTGCTGCTTAGGGCGGGGTTTCCACTTTTTGTTATTGCGCTCATAGTTGAGTATTGGTTTTTAATTTCCGGTCGAAAATACCAAAAAATGTACCTTGCCAATTGACCGAAGGCAATAGCTTTGCGCCAAATTTCGAACATCATGGCCGACAGACCCCTCATTTTGGTTACCAACGACGACGGCATCACCGCGCCTGGGCTTCGCTATCTCATTGATATTATGAACGAACTGGGTGAGGTTGTGGTAGTTGCGCCCGAAGGACCGCAGTCGGGCATGGGGCACGCCATTACCATCAACAGCACTTTGCGTTGTGACAGAATTAACATTGACAACGGCCCGCAAACGGAATACAGCTGCTCCGGCACGCCGGTAGATTGCGTCAAACTGGCGGTGAATGTCATCTTGCCGCGAAAACCCGACCTCTGCGTGTCAGGCATTAACCACGGCAGCAACAGCAGTATCAATGTGATTTACTCAGGCACCATGTCTGCCGCTGTGGAAGGTGCTTTGGAAACCATTCCGTCCATTGGCTTTAGCCTTTTGGACTACAGTTGGGAGGCCGAGTTTGGCCACGCACGACCCTACATCAAGCGACTGGCGGAGGAGGTGCTGGCGCGCAACCTGCCCAAAGGCACCTGCCTCAATGTGAATATTCCCAAGAAAAGCGACGAAGCCCTGAAAGGCATCCAGGTGTGCCGACAGGCGGAGGCCAACTGGGAAGAGGAGTTTGATGTGCGCACCGATCCGCGCGGAAGAACTTACTATTGGCTCACCGGCAAGTTTGTGAATTACGACAAAGGCCAGGACACGGACGAATGGGCTTTGGCCAACAATTACATCAGTGTGGTGCCTGTGGGATATGATGTCACAGCGCACCACGTTATAGCGAGATTGAATAATTGGGATCTCAATGCTTAAGAAAGACAATCTATGGCTGGGGCTGGTGCTCGGATTTGCACTACCCGCCGCGCTGTATAGCTTGATGGTGTGGCTCACTACCTTTTCGCCCGAAGCCTCATTCAACCACAACACCCTGATGGTGGTGAGCATCACCGGAAATGTGGTGCTCTTTCGCTACTACATGATGAAACTGGAATACGAACAGACGGGAAAGGGAATGCTTTTCGCCACCATGATCTATGCTTTTATCTTCTTTTTCTTTTTCCTGAATGTCTGAAAAACGGGTATATATCATAGCCGGCGAGGCCAGCGGCGACTTGCACGGCTCCAACCTGATGCGGGCCATGCGCAAGGCGCAGCCAAACCTTAAGTTTAGGGTGTGGGGCGGTGAGCTGATGGAAGCCCAAGGTGGCGAGTTGGTAAAGCATTACCGCGAAATGAGCTTTATGGGCTTTTGGGAAGTGTTCATTCACCTGCGCACCATTCTCGGACTCATGAAGCATTGCAAAGCCGACTTGCTGGCCTGGAAACCGGACGTGGTGGTGCTGGTCGACTATCCGGGTTTCAACTTGCGCATGGCGCGTTTTTGTAAGGAAAACGGCATCCGCGTGATGTACTACATCTCGCCGCAGGTGTGGGCCTGGCACAGAAAGCGCGTGTTCAAAATCAAAAAGTATGTGGATCAGATGATCAGCATTCTGCCCTTTGAAAAGGCATTTTTCAAAAACTATGGCGTGGAAACAGCCTATGTGGGCCACCCGCTTTTGGACGTGCTGGCCGACTATCCTTTTGCCACGCGTGAGGTTTTTTTCGAAAAGCACGGATTGGACCAAAACAAAAAGATCATAGCCATGCTTCCGGGCAGCAGGCGCGGGGAGTTGGAGAAAATATTGCCCAAAATGATGCAAGCCTCCGACCACATGGAGGGCTACCAATGGGTGGTGGCCGGTGTGGCCGATTTGAAAGACAATTATCAAGGAATCGATTCGCGGGTGACAGTGGTTTTTAGCGACACTTACAATGTACTGAAACATGCCGAAGTGGCTCTAGTGGCCAGCGGCACTGCTACGCTGGAAACTGCCCTGATAGGTACGCCACAGGTGGTGTGTTACGAAATCAGTGCCTTCACTTATATGATTGCCAAGCGAATGGTGAAGGTGAAATTCATTTCGCTGGTAAACCTGATTATGGACAAAGAAGTGATTCGGGAATTGATTCAGAGCGAATTCAACGTGGAGAACACACGCAATGAATTGAAGAAGCTGATGGTGCCTGCGAACCGCGAGAAAATGTTGAGTGAATATGCGGCGCTGCGCGAAGTGCTGGGCGGAAAAGGCGCTTCCGAGCGTGCGGCAAAAGTCATTTTAGACCATTTGAAATGAGGATATCGTTAGCCATAGCCTTTCTGTTCCTACTGGCTTTGGGCGCCAATGCCCACGAGGTGTCCATTCGCATTTTCAGCGACTTCACCATCAGCAACGCCACTGCGGTTCCGGAGTTTGGCGAATACCAATTGGAAATCAACAAAGAAGTCTTTGCTATTGGCAACAAGAGTAGCCTAACTATCCAATTGAAAAACGGCGAGTTGTGCGTGAAGAATGGTGAGCGCGAATGGTGTACGCGCTCCATTGCCCGACTGAAAAACAAAGCTCCGGTGGGCCACATGCGCACCCGAGCCAACGGAAAAGAACGCCTCTACGAAGGCGATTTTGAAATGAAGATTATAGAAGGAAAGCTGGCCATCATCAACCGCACCACGCTGGAGCGCTATGTGGCAGGCGTGGTGGAGGCGGAGGCAGGCCACATCACCGAGCCGGAATTTCTGAAAGCGCAGGCCCTCATTGCACGCACCTACTACATGCAAAACAAAGGAAGGCACAAGGACTTGGGCTACGACCTGAACGACGGCGTGGATGCGCAGGTCTATTTCGGCAAGCCCATCAGCAAGAACATGCTCATTATTTGGAAAGCCGTGTGGCAAACGGCAGGGGAGATCATCACTACCCCCAACGGAGAGCCAATACTGGCGGCTTTTCACTCCAATAGCGGCGGGCACACCACCAATAGCGAAGATGCCTGGAGCAGCGCCATGCCTTATCTGAAAGCCAAGCCCGACCCCTACAGCATAGATCAGCCGCACTATCACTGGCGTCAGGAAATACCGATTGCCGAGTGGGATAAGTTTATGAAGGAAAAATTTCCGGGCATCACCGCCGAGGAACTCAGCGAACTGCACAACATCATTCAGGCCGAGCGCTGGCATGTGATTGCGGTGGGCAGTCGTAGCTTCCAGATCAAGTTGCTTCGCAGGCAGTTCAATCTTCCTTCCACCATTTTCGACGCTAGGCCGGAGGGCGATAAAATTGTGCTTACCGGTCGTGGATTTGGCCACGGCGTGGGCTTCAGTCAGGAGGGCGCTATGGTGATGGCGCAACAAGGCTTTTCCTACCAGCGCATCATTGATTTTTACTACACAGGCGTCACCATTTGCCGGCTGCCGGAAATGTAATTTCTAGCCAATTCAAGTTTTTTTATTTCAAAGGACTATCT
>CAZBBV010000250.1:0-3509 GCA_964490025.1 uncultured Cryomorphaceae bacterium
ATGCTGCAACCACTCTACGCTCTGCACTTCTCTTTTTATCTGTCCTTCCATGATTACCTCACGTCCGGCGGCGTCCATAGGCACAAAAAATCCGTAATCCATGAAGGTCACCAAAGCAGTTTCGCTGCCCAGGTCCACTTCCATCCAGCAGCCTTTTTTCTGGCAGCACTCCACAATCGTTCCTTTCACCTTCACCTGCACACTGTCTTGCTCGGCAAGCATGGCCAATACTTCTTCGCCACTTAGCGCTCCGTCGGGCGTTAGGCTGGTGTCGCCATACACTTCATAAGCCGGAGTGGTTTCTTCTTCAACCGTTTCCTCAGTTTGGTTCGAATTGCAGGCCACCATTACGCTTAGGCCCAGAGCGAAAATCAAAAGCTTTTTCATTTTCAAATATTTTTTGTTCGGTGCACAAAAGTAAAAATGTTTTTGGGCTGTGAATGCACTTAATATCACAGCTTTTGGCTTTTCGCGACGGCAATTGTGACCTTACCATGTCCTACTTTTTACCCAAAATGGCTACCTTGGCCAACCGATTCAAGCTGTATTTTTTCACTTAAGCATTTGGAATGATTGAAGTAATTAAAAGACCTGACAGCAAGATAGAAGAGGTGGACTTTGAAAACCTGATTTTCGGCAAGACCTTTTCTGATCACATGTTTCAGGCAAAATACATCAATGGTGCGTGGACCAAACCCACCATTCTGCCCTATGGCCCCATCAGCCTTTCGCCAGGCGCTGCCGTATTTCATTACGGTCAGGCCTTTTTCGAAGGCATGAAGGCCTACAAAAACCCGAATGGCGAAGTTTATCTGTTTCGTCCGCGCGAAAATTGGATTCGTTTCAACAAATCGGCGGAGCGCTTGCTGATGCCGCAGGTGAGCGAGGAAATGTTTATCCATGGCATTCAGCAGCTTGTTTCCATTGAACGCGAGTGGGTAAAAAGCGGCTTTAAGAACTCCCTTTACATCCGTCCGGTGATGTTTGGCGAAGGCGTGCAAGTAGCCGCCCGTCCGGCGGAAGAGTTCACCTTTTTGGTGCTCACCTGCCCTGTGAATATGTACTACCCGCACCCGGTAAAGGTGAAGATAGAAGAAGAATACTCGCGCTCGGCGCCCGGAGGAACAGGCTATGCCAAGGCTGCAGGCAACTACGCAGGCGCCTTCTACCCTACCCATTTGGCACAAAAGCAGGGTTACAACCAACTGATATGGACCGACGCCTGCACGCATGAATACATTGAAGAATCGGGCACCATGAACCTGATGCTGGTGATGGATGGCAAGCTCGTTACGCCCACTGTTTCGCCTACCATACTCAAGGGCGTTACCCGCGACTCCTTGCTGCAACTGGCCCGCCACCTAGGAATTGAAACCGAGGAACGCCGCGTTTCGGTAACCGAAATTGTGGAAGGGCTTCAATCCGGGCATATTACCGAAATGTTTGGCGTGGGCACAGCCGCCATAGTGAGCCCCATTTGTGCAGTGGGTTTCCGCGGCACAGACTACGAACTGCCCAACAATGAAGCACCTATGTACGAAAAGCTAAAGCACGCTCTGCTCGAAATACAGCACGGCCTGGCCGAAGACCCGTTTGGCTGGAGGATGTTGATTTCGTAAGTCACTTTCAGAAGATTAGAAACGAAAGCCCGTCTATCAACAGATGGGCTTTTCATTTAGCCTTATTTCGGCAAAGAGCGAAAAGCACTATCCATAGGGCGGACGAAAAAAAGAGCTCTGAGCATTACATTCAGCGCCTAAGTCGGTAGAAAAGAAAAAAAGTAGCAAACAAACGCACAAGACAATAGAGCTTTTGCAAGTGAGGAAAAACCATGGCGAATAAATTGGCCGCCACCAGATGCTGCATCCTGATGATGAATAGTTTTAAACAGAGCGTTGTTTAAATCGTAGGAACTCTTCAAGCTTTGAATAATTTTTCACACTTTCGGGCTATGGTGACACGAAAAACTCAACCCATTGTAAAGCTTAAATCATTGGATTACAAAGGCGAAAACCACATTGCCTTTGAATTTGCGTTTCATGAAGCCATTCAGGATAAACTAAAATTCATTGGCGCCACTTGGAGCAAGAGCTACAATTGCTGGCATTTTGCCAATACGCCTGTAAATTTCAAAAGCATTATTCCGGCCTTCAAAGGAATGGCGTGGATAGACCAAAGCGAACTGTACGAAACCGTTCGCCAACTACGCGAAAAACCAAAAGCCGAAAAGAAAAAACCGCTCGAACTGCCCACTGAAACTGAGGAGTCGTTAAAAAGATTTACCCAATGGATGCATTCGCGCAACTATAGCCCCAATACGATCAAAACCTACACGGATGCCATCCGCGTGTTTTTTCACCATGTGCAAAAAGCGCCCGCCGACATTGAGAACCGCGATATCACCCTATTCAACAACCACTATATTATACAGAACAAACTAAGCCGAAACTACCAAAACCAAGTAGTAAATGCTTTAAAACTATTCTTCAAGACCAACTCAAACAAAACACTTAGCATTGACTTGATCGAGCGGCCGAAAAGAGAAAAGAAACTACCAAATGTGCTGAGCAAAGAGGAGATTAAGAGCATTTTGGATGCCTTGAATAATGAAAAGCACAAGGCTATGTTGAGCTTGATTTATGCATGTGGTTTGCGGCGGAGCGAACTACTCAATCTAAAAATCGGGGATATCGACTCGAAAAGGAAACTTTTGAATATCAAGCAATCTAAAGGAAGAAAAGATAGAGTAGTCCCCATCAGCGATCGTATTATTGGTATGCTTAGAGTATACTTTGTTTCTTTCAAGCCCAAAACCTACCTATTCGAAGGACAATCTCCCAACACAGCTTATTCAGCAAGAAGTCTTGAACAAGTACTAAAGAAAGGAGTTCATATGGCCGGAATTCAAAAACCTGTCAGCCTACATTGGCTCAGACATAGCTATGCTACACATCTTTTAGAGCAAGGCACCGATCTTAGATATATTCAAGAATTGCTCGGGCACAACAGCAGTAAAACCACGGAAATATATACCCACGTAAGTACCAAAAGTCTCCAGAACATAGTTTCACCCTTCGATAACTTATAGATGAAAAAACAGATAAGCGCTACTGTTATATCGCCAATCTACCTATATTTGGGTGGATTGGCGCTACTGAGTAGCGCCTATAAACAAGTTAGCTGTGATTTTAAAAAGACGACTGTGCTAAAAGAAACATTCATAGGACTTATGACAAACTATACAGACAGCGACAGTTTGACAAACGAACTATGGACTGAAATTGTGAAAAACTACACAAGCAAAAAAAGACATTATCATACTTTACAACACCTTGACAACCTTCTAACACAACTGACAGAAGTAAAAGACGAAATACAGAATTGGAACACAATTTTGTTTACACTCTATTACCACGACATAATTTACAATTCTCTGAAATCAGACAATGAAGAAAAAAGTGCTGAACTTGCTGAAAAACGCCTGAAGGAAATTTCGGTTTCTATTCATA
>CAZBBV010000251.1:0-3502 GCA_964490025.1 uncultured Cryomorphaceae bacterium
GGCCGAGAAGGACGGGGTCAGGCTGATGTTGAACCCGCCGTAGCCATAGAGCATGGTTGGGTTTTCGCCGTTCAGCTCTATTCCCTTTTTGTGGGTAATGATCATGGGAATCTTAGTGCCGTCTTTCGAGGTGTAGAACACTTGCTTGCTCTCGAATTGCTCGGGGTCGAACTGCACTTCCGATTTCTTGTACAACTCGCTGGCTCCGCTCTCTATGTCCATTTTGAAAATGGTGGGCGGGTACACATAGTTGGTAAATGAGTAGTAGAGTTCTTTTTCTTCCCAAAGGGCGCCAAAGCCACCTGCACTGCCCAATCCGGGTAGTTCAATGTCGCGAATTTTGTTGCCTTGCAAGTCGTATTGCTGCACCAGGCTGGTAGCGTCTTTCAGGTAGGTGGCAAAAAGGTATCCGCCACCGGTATTGATGTTCAATGGGTTTTCGGTTTCCGGAATCACGTCCACCCAGTTTTCAGGGGCGGGGTTGGCCACATTCGCAGAAACCAGCTTGCGGTTAGGCGCATTCAGGTTGGTTTCGAAATAGAGCATATCGCCTTCGGAGTGAATGAACTCGTGCGCACCGTCGAAGTTGTCCACTATGTTCACAATGGGGCTGTTGGGCTTGCTCAGGTCTTGGATGTAGAGCTCATTGCCATAGGTAGAAATGGCAGCTGAAATGATCAGGAAGCGCTCATCTTCCGACACGCCACCGGAGATATAGCGACGCTGCGTTGCGGCGCCGCCAAAAATGAGTTGGTCGTTTTTCTGATCCTCGCCCAGGCGGTGGAAGAATAGCTTGTGGTGCTGCGTGATGCCCGACAGGTCGCTGCCTTCCTTAGGCTTGTCGTAGCTGCTGTAGTAGAAGCCTTCGTTGCCGCGCCAGCTCAGTCCTGAGAATTTCACATCAAAAAGGGTGTCGCCCAGTTGGCTTTTGTCGGCCGTGTTCATGATGATCACCTTGCGCCAGTCGCTGCCGCCCTCGCTTATTTGATACGCACACAGGCTGCCGTCTTTGGTAAAGCTGATGCCGCCCAAAGAGGTGGTGCCATCTGCACTAAAGGTGTTGGGGTCGAGGAATATTTCCGGTTGGCCGTCGCCCTGCTGGCGGTAGAGCACGCTTTGGTTTTGCAGGCCGTCGTTTTTGTAGAAATAGGTCCATTCGCCGCGGGTGAAGGGCGCCGAGTAGCGCTCGTAGTTCCACAGCTGCTCCAGGCGGGTTTGCATGGCGGCTTTGTAAGGAATGGCGTTGAGGTAGCCAAAAGCCACTTCGTTTTGTGCTTTCACCCATTGGGCGGTTTCTTCGCTGCGGTCGTCTTCGAGCCAGCGGTAGGGGTCGGCCACCTTGGTGCCGAAGTACTCGTCCACCACGGTGCTGTCCATGCGGGTTTCGGGATAGGTAAGCTTCACTTCTTTGCTTTCGTTTTTACAGGCGGCCAAGATAAGCAGGGCACTCGCCGGGATGATGATCGATTTTTTCATGATGGAGACCAATGTTTATGGTTTTTTGTTCGGACGGCTAAAGTATTGATTACAATGGGGTGTGCCCTAAAAGACTGAAAATAGCTTGTGAGGAAAATGTTAAAGCACGGGCATTTCGCAGTGCAAAAAAGGATAGTGCTTACCTTGGCGGGAAAATATGCCGCCCTATGAAATGGTTCACTGCCGACTACCTCAGCTTTTTCAAAGAATTGGAAAGCAACAACCACAAGGAATGGTTTGACGCCAACCGAAAGCGCTACGAAGCCAATGTGAAAAAACCCTTCTACGCCTTCACCGACCACATGATCGGGCTTTTGGCCCAGGGCGACCCGAGTTTGGAAGGCATCACGGCCAAAGACTGTGTGTTTCGCATCAACCGCGACATACGCTTTAGCAACGACAAGACGCCCTACAAGCTGAACCAGAGCGCCATCATTACCCCCATGGGACGGAAAAATCATACCTATCCGGGCGTGTATTTCGAGGCCAGCGCCAACGACTTTCGGGTGTATGGCGGGGTGTATTTTGCAGAGAAAGACGCGCTGAACAACATCCGCACGGCCATAGCGGCCAATTTGGATTTGTTCGAAAGCATCATCAGCGACAAGGCTTTTGTGGACGTGTATGGCGAGGTGCAGGGCGAGAAAAATGTGCGCCTGCCCAAAGAATTTGAAGAAGCCGCCAAGCGCCAGCCTTTGCTGTTCAATAAGCAGTGGTATTTCTTCACCAAGTTTGCCCCCGAAAGCATTTTACAAGACGAACTAGACCAGCGTATGCTGAAGGCCGTGAAGGCAGGAGAAAAGATGACTGCTTTTTTGAAGGAGGCGATATAGTGCGCGAAGCGCGCGGTTATTCGTTATACATTGAAGCGTTATTCCTGTCAGCCCTCAAAACTCAAACTGTATGCTCACACTGTATGCTCACACTGCCTCCGCTCTTCGCTCTCATTCTCTGCTCTTTATAGTCGTGGCGCTTGTTGTTTTCGTGGTTCTGTTTTTTAGAGTACAGGTACTCCTTGGCTTTTTAGCCACTAAACATGGATTAGGAGGCACGGATTTGCAAATCCGCGCCAGCGTGCGCTTTAGTCAAAAACAACATCCTCTTCAAGTAAGTACGATCCCGTGTTGTAAGAAAATACGTCCACTCCATTTGATTCAAAGCTATATATCATATCCTTGAATATTTCTAGATTGATCAAACTCATTTTATCAGAGAGGTCTTTATATGTAAAGTCATATAAATATCCATTTACCTCAAACACTTGCGACACTATTATATAGGTTCTATCATCTTGTTCAACTTGAATATTAATAGTAAAAAGATCAATGTTTTTGAATACGTATTTTCTAAAATTCTTCCCCCTCACGAGCCTGTCTGCTTTTTCTGTAAATGCTTCATTAACTTGATATAAATAATCATAAATGGATGAGTTCATATCCTTCAGATTATACTCTAATAGGGCCATATAGGTGAAATTATCATTATCTAATATATCTCCAACGAATAGAGTTGGATACTCAATTTCTTTTGAAACTTTCAAATATTTTGGATAGTTAAACTTAACCTTTTGTTTATCGAAATAAGCCCATTGAACTGTTTTAACTTCATTAGCAATTTCATACTTCCAATCTCCGGTTTTCACGCCATTTTTAAATTTTCCCTCTTTGGACAAACCATTTGCATTTAAGTATTTCCAATATCCATTTTCTAAAGTATCTCCATCTTCTGTTATTACCAACAAATTTTCATTCTTGAAACTTGGGTTACTTTCAGAACCTCGATTTTCAAAATTTCTCTCTCCACAAGAGGAGAGAACTATAGGCAATATTAAATACACTAACTTTCTCATTTGTTTCGCACGCTGGCCAATCCGTGCCCATTTCCATTGAAACCTTTCTCGTGTTTGCTTTTCCATCCTTTCAAACATAGGCATTCCTCCCTATTCACACCGTCTTCGTTCTGCTATTGTTTGTTATTGATTACATTTGATTGTAAATCCTACAGAGGCTTATGAATACGACCCAAT
>CAZBBV010000252.1:0-3477 GCA_964490025.1 uncultured Cryomorphaceae bacterium
TAACGTCTCATAGAGCGTAATTGATTTGTGGTTAAACCAAAGCTGTTTGACGTAAAAACTTCGAAGGCACCTACAACCAGCGAATCCCAAACCGGAACCGGCGCATTAGACCAAGCTGAGTCGGTTCCCATATGTTTCAGGTAGATCTTTATGTAGGCGTCGTTGGTGGTGTATTCGCCCGGACCACTCTTATCCCAAGCCAATTGGGTAATGCTTCCGGGTACCCCACCGGCGGCAAATATCTCATTGGCTGTGTATAAAGACATTGTGCGCGAGTATCTATTAATGGATGTACTAGTTGAAAGGAGAACATTGGATGAGCCCGAACCGCTTAGCACACCTAAATTGACAACTACCTGGGCATCTGTTATTAGGCCGAATAGAAACAGGAGAGAGAATAAAATCTTGAATTTCATGCTGATTTACTTAAGATTAGCTTTCAAATGTAACCCAAATGTTGAATGAGTGATAACTTTATGAGCCGCGCCAGCTTAAATCACAGGGCTTATAGAAAACGAAAAGATTGAAGTCATAGATTTGAAAAATAAAAACCAATCCTCATGAAAACGAAACTCTTTCTTTTTGCCGTACTCTGCTTTTTCGCTTCTGCCTCTTTTGCCCAAAAGAAAACAGCCGAGTTGACCATCAACTACAGCTTTATGGGTATTGAAAAAGGCTACGATCACCCGTTTAAGCTTTTGGTGTATGTGGATGAAGAACTTGTAGGCACCAGCGAAGTCGCGCCGGAATCGAAACCCGGCACCATTAAAATAAAGGTGCCAAAGGGGAAGCACAAACTGTATGTAGAAGGACAGGCACAATACGAAGGGGTGTGGGAGGCGCACATTATGGAAAACAATTATTCGGTTGACTGCACCTACAGCGGCGAACATGCTTTTAAGAAAAAACATAAGCTCGACCTGGTTTTCGATCTCGACTGTTGCACCAAGCCCACCTTTAAGTAGAATTCTTTCCCATTTCTTGCGCCCCATGGCCGGGCAAAGCTCAATGATGTCTATGAAAGCATTTGTTTACACACAATACGGCCCTCCGGAAGTGTTGCAATTAAAAGAAGTAGAAAAACCAATTCCGGGTGACCGTGAATTACTGATCAAGGTAGTTGCCACCACCGTCAATAGAACCGACGGCGGATTCCGGATGGCGGAGTATTTCATCATCCGCTTTTTTCATGGTTTGTTCAGGCCCAAATTTCAAATTCTTGGCAATGAATTGGCCGGAGTAGTGGAAGAATTGGGAAAGGATGTTACCAGTTTCAAAGTAGGCGATTGCGTATTTGGCCTAAGCCCTTATCGCTTTGGTGCGCATGCGGAATATGTTTGCGTATCAGAAAAAGGCTCTGTAGTATACATGCACCCCGACATGCGCTTTAGCGAAGCTGCCGCCATTTGCGACGGTGCTTATCTGGCGCTCTCCAACCTAAAAACCATTGATTTTTCCTCATCACCCAAGCTGCTCATCAACGGTGCTTCGGGCAGTATTGGCTCCGCGGCGGTGCAACTGGCAAAATACTTTGGCGCGCATGTAACGGCCGTGTGCGCCACTGAAAATATTGAGCTGATAAAATCGCTGGGCGCCGATCGTGTAATTGACTATACCACGACCGACTTTACTGCCTGCGGCGAGCAATTCGACGTGGTGTTTGATGCAGTGGGAAAAAGTTCCTTTTTCAAATGCCGAAAGATCTTGAAAAAGAAAGGGGTGTATTTCTCTACCGAGCTGGGCTACATGAGTCAGAATCCATTTCTCGCGCTTATCACTCCTTTGTTCGGCCGTCGGCGGGTGAAATTTCCCATTCCAAAGGACACGAAAGAGGATATCGCCTTTTTTGGCCGGCTTATGAGCGAAGGAAAATACCGCGCTATTATTGATCGTATTTATGCTTTTGAAGAAATTGTGGAAGCCTCGCACTATGTGGACAGCGGTATGAAAACCGGTAATGTGGTGATCAAGGTTTTTGACCATCCTGATTTTTAGGCTATGGATCGAGAGAAGTACTTTCTGCAATCAGAGCGGCTGGCCTTCAGAAAGTTTGATTTTGAAGATGCCGATTTCATTGTTGAACTTCTCAATTCGCCCGGCTGGCTCCAATACATTGGCGACCGAAATGTGCACAACCAAGCGCAAGCCATTCAATATTTCGAACAAGGCCCAATGAAAAGTTATCGTGAGCACGGCTTTGGTTTGTGGATGGTGGTGCTAAAAGAAGACAAAAAGCCCATTGGCATGTGCGGATTGCTAAAACGCGACTATCTGGAGAATCCGGATATCGGTTTTGCGCTACTACCTGCTTTTGCCGGAAAAGGCTACGGAAAGGAAATGGCCCGAGCTGTGTGGCAATATGCTCAAGAAAAATTAGCGCTAAGGAGTCTTTGTGCCATTACGCTTAAGGAAAACGCGTCTTCTATCCGTGTGCTCGAGTCCATGGGAATGCAGTATGTAAAGCAGATTCAGTCGCAAACAAATAGTGACGAGCAGTTGCAACTTTATTCCACTCCAAACGCAGTAATAACTTTGAAGGCGGAGGCCTAGAATCCCCATTTTAATTCAACTTTGCCCGACCAATGAAGAAATACCTAAAACAAATACACAACTTTTGGCTGGAAGACGCCAGCTCGTATGCGCTCCTTGTAATTATGGTGTTCACCATTTTCATTCTACCTCCGCTGATGGAGTATGAAATAATCGGCGTTTGGCTTCTGCGCACCATTCTCTTGGTTTTCTTCTTCATTGGCATTTGGTCGGCGCGCAACAGGTGGCTGGTCATCATTAGCGCTTCTCTTTTTGCTTTTGCTTTTACCCTCAAGTTAATGGAGATCATACAACCTAGCTGGAACACAGAACTGTTTACGCAAATGGCCAGGGTACTCAACATTTTCGTTTTCATTATCATCAATTTCAGGCTGCTGTTTCTTAATGATTCAGTAAAACTAGAGCGCGTGCTAAGCGCTATCAACGTATATCTGCTCTTCGCTTTTCTCGGCGCCTTTCTCTTCCAGCTCATCCATTTTGCCACCGGTTCGTCCATTGAAGGCAACCTAACACTTGCCGGTAGCGACGAGGACTTTCCGCACTATATCTATTTCTGCCTCACCAGCCTTACTACAGTGGGATTTGGAGACTTTGTTCCGGTAAATTATGCCGCTCGGATGCTTTCCGTGGGCCTGTCTTCTGTTGGCATTCTGTTTCCGGCCATTGTTATAGCCCGACTCGTTTCTAGTGTGGAAGTGAAAAAGAAGCAATCTTAACCATTTGTTTTACAATGCTTTAATCAGACTATCTTCGTTACTTAGTTTTTTTCAGCATTTTTCTTTTCACAAAATAATACGCCCCCGCTTACGGCGTTTTGATGTGACGAAACCTAATAGCTAATGAAACTGATTGCCATTCTTGCAGTGAGCCTACTGATGTTCGTAGGCTGGCTTTTCAAGCCCATCACACACCCCATTCCCACTGATT
>CAZBBV010000253.1:0-3470 GCA_964490025.1 uncultured Cryomorphaceae bacterium
AAAGCATGACCATTCAAGGCACCATGAACAAAACCTTCATCATGCTGCTGCTGGCCCTGGTAACAGGAAGCTTCACCTGGACACAGTTTTTCTCCGGAGCCAATGTAAACCTCTACCTCTACGGCGGCCTTTTCGGTGGATTGGTCGTGGCCTTGATTACTGTTTTCTCTCCTAAAAACAGCCCCTACACCGCCCCGCTATATGCGGCTTTGGAAGGCTTGTTTCTGGGTGCCATCTCAGCCATGTACGGCGCGGCTTACGACGGCATTGTGATGCAGGCCGTTTTGCTCACCGTAGGCGTGTTCCTCATGATGCTGTATCTGTACCGCAGTGGCACCATTCAGGTAACCGACCGCCTACGCACCGGCATAGTGGCCGCTACCGGTGGCATTGCCCTACTCTATTTGCTCACCTGGGTGTTGTCTTTCTTCGGATTGGCGGTGCCACTCATCCACCAAAACGGACTGATCGGTATCGGCTTTAGCCTAATCGTGGTGGGCGTGGCTGCTTTTAACCTGTTGCTCGATTTCGACTTTATTAAAAAAGCCTCCGACCAAGGCGCGCCCAAATACATGGAATGGTACGGAGCCTTCGGACTGATGGTGACCCTGGTGTGGTTGTACATTGAGATGCTGCGCTTGCTCAGCAAGTTGCAGAGCCGCAACTAAACACCCGTGGATACCGTCTGGATTATTATAGCCGGCTTATTCTTCTTAGGGGGAATAGCCGGTTCTTTTTTGCCCATACTTCCAGGGCCGCCACTTAGTTTTCTCGGACTCATAGCGCTGCATGTCACCGAGCGCGTGCATTTTGAGGGCAGCACACTTATGCTTTGGTTGGGCGTTACCGTAGCCGTAACCCTGCTCGATTATTTCATTCCCATTTGGGGAGTAAAAAGCTTTGGCGGCAGCAAAGCCGGTGTGCGTGGCGCCACGGTGGGCGTGCTGGCGGGCATCTTTGTGTTTCCGCCGTGGGGCATCATTGCGGGGCCTTTTGTGGGCGCCTTGCTAGCCGAAAAATTCTACAATCCTGGAAACAGAAATGCGCTACGCGCGGCCTTCGGTTCGTTGGTGGGCTTTCTGCTCGGCACGGGCCTCAAGCTCATAGCCTGCTGCTGGATGATGGTGATTGGTATAAAAGCCGTTTGGTAAAAAGCCTCAATGATCCTCAGGCGCCATTACGCCGGCGCGGAGGTAGATTTCCAGAAAATTTTCCGCAGGCACTATTGGGCAGGAATATTTCTCGTTGTAGGCACACAGCGGGTTGTAGGCGCGGTTGAAATCAATGATGAGCACTTCCCCATCAGGAACAGAAAGATCAACGTAGCGGCCGCCGCCGTAGCTCTCCTCCCCACTGCTCAGGTCTTTGAAGGGCAGAAACAGGTGGTTCTCCAGGCCGGGTTTCTTGGTCACCTCCGGACTTTGGTACACATTGAGCTGAAAAGGCTTTCCGTCGATTTCGAAATGTAGGATGCCGTAGCGGCGATATTCGGGCAGGCGATCGGTGGTGGTTTTCATTTTGAAAAGTGTGTCCTCAGGCGTGCGCTCCAGCCGCGCCTCCACTATGTAGCGGGCATCTGCAGGGTACCACGGCAGTTTTTTGAAGTGCTTCTTGTCCTCCGGCTTTAGGGGGCTGCCCTCGCCGCGGTATTTGCCATTCAGCTCTTTCTGAAAGGCTTTGGACTCTTTGATGGTGTGCTGCGCCATGGCCGGCACAGCCAGCATTAGCGCAAGAAATAAAACGATAGGACGCATGTGCAAAGAGATTTAGAGGAGCGGAAAGTAGGAAAATTGGACGGAATGCCACCGATCATATCCCTTGCTTGCTACACTTTCAGTTGCCTTTGCATGCGCTGTCTTTCTACCCCCGATAAAGCATCTTTAGAAATCTGCGAGCAATTAAAACAGATTCTCTTTCTCTCACAGATCACACGGATGGACACAGATTTTTATATGCTTGGGTAGGGCTTGAATCTGCGCCAATCTGTGAAATCTGCGAGCCATAACAACAGCTTCTCTTTCTCTCACAGATCACACGGATGAACACAGATTCCTTTGAACTTATGTAGGACTTGCATCTGTGAAAATCTGTGAGCCAAATCCGAAATAGCTTAGTTTTATTCTTTGAAGCAAGCCAAAGCTTCGCATGTATGCAAATGCCCTAAAAAAGAAACAGCATGAGAAAACTAATCATGTGGAATGTAATGACCCTCGACGGATACTTCCAAGGGGTTGAGAATTGGGACCTTTCGTTTCACAACCTCGTGTGGGGGCATGAACTCGAAAAACTAAGCCTTGAGCAGCTGCACGCTGCCGACTATTTGGTGTTTGGACGCGTGACCTACGAAGGCATGGCCGCATATTGGGCTGAAGAAGTGGGCGAAATTGCCGATTTGATGAACAGCATACCCAAGCTCGTTTTCTCGAAAACGCTAAAATCTGCTGATTGGAACAACTCGATACTCATAAGAGAAAATGCATCCGCAGAAATAGCGAAACTGAAACAAGCCGAGGGAAAAGACATGTACGTTTTCGGTAGCGCCAATCTTTCCGAGACTTTTATTCAGGACAATCTATTCGACGAATACCGCATTGGCATTGCACCCGTGATTTTAGGTAGCGGTCGGCGGCTTTTCCGACAAGGCCTGGACACCAAGAAACTATCCCTTTTTGCCACACAGCCACTTGAAACCGGCGGCGTGGTGTTGAAGTACGTAAACAATAGAGAATGATTGCTTTTAAGAATTCCGGTAGGATGAAGAAAAGGCCATAGATGTAGCCTTTATCACTTTGTTAAGAAATCCCCTACCCGCTTCCACCTACTTTGGCTGGAACTTAAACCGTTCAATATGAAAACCTTCCTCCCCAAATCTTGGACTGCCGGCCTTTTGGCTATTTTTCTGGCCAGTGCCATCAACCTGCAGGCGCAAACCACCACCATTTATCCCTTAAAGGAATACAATGACATACAATACTATAGCAGCCCTTCGCCCGATTCGAGCCTTACGCAGCTCAATGTGATCATGCCCGAAGGCGTTGCCCATCCGCCCGTGTTTATTTGGATTGGGCAGGGAGCCTGGGCCTATGTGAACAAGGATGTGGAAATGAACATCTGCCGGCAAATGGCCAAGAGCGGTATTGCAGTAATTTCTGTGCAGCACCGCCTGAGTCCTGCACTGCTGGGCGAAGAAAAGAGATACGAAGGCGTGAAGCATCCGCAGCATATCATTGACGTGTCGCATGCCTTTGCGTGGGTGTACCACAATGCCGAGAAGTATGGCTACGACCGGGAAAACATTTTTGTGGGAGGCTTCTCGTCAGGTGCGCACCTGGCGGCCTTGCTGGCCATGGACAACAGGTATCTGCATGCCCGCGGTCTTTCCTGCAGCATGATCAAGGCAGTGGTTCCGGTGGGCGGTGGTTTCGACATTCCCGACTACAAAAACCAACTGATTGCCGAAGACCCGAACT
>CAZBBV010000254.1:0-3453 GCA_964490025.1 uncultured Cryomorphaceae bacterium
CATTTCTTCCAATACTTGGTGGTGTGGCAGTTCACCTAGGAAATGAACATGAGCGTTCAGGCTCAATGCCGAACACAAATCTTCCAGGCTTTTCCTATCGGGGCCATGACCAATTAGATTCAAATCGAACTTACGTCCACTTTCGTGCAGCGTTTTCAATGTTTGAATCATTCCTGAAAAGTTTTTTACACCATCCACCAAGTCGCCTACTGCAAGAAGTGTTACTCCTTCGTGTTTTGGATAATTTCCATACTCGACCTCAGGAACCATATTGGGCACCACTAAGTAGTTCGCGCGAACACCCACAGATTGCATAGTTCTTTGCAAAAAAGCAGAAACGGGCAAAACAGCCTTTGCGTGCCTGGCCATCATCTTTATGCGCAGCTGGCTTATCGGATTTAGTTTTTTGAACAATCCCCGGGCATATATGGTCCAATGTTCTGTGACCACATAGGGCACATTCATTTTAATAGCTTCCGAAAAAAAGCAATAATGCAAGGGAGAGAGCACATGAAAATGAATTAGATCAAAAGATTTTAATGAGGGTAGCGAAATGTCCATTAACTGCCTTGCGGCTTTTTTACGCTTCAGCGCACGAAACACCGGATTGGTGGCCTTGGGAATGAGTTGAATAAGCTCTTCGAATCGGAGAGAAATGGTGTTGTGAAGCTGCGTCTCTTCAAGAATATCGTTTTGTTCAATAAGAGCGGCAACGGTTACTGTGTGTTGTTCGGATAGTCTCTCCGCAAAATGTCGCACAAAAATCCCGAATTGCCTGTTTCCTTCGAAGGGATACCACGGCGTAACGATTAGTATGTTGAGCGCCTCTTTCAAAAGATTTTCTTCCAGCGTAAGCGAAGTGAATTACCCACGACTACCACATCAGAGAAAGCCATTGAAAAAGCAGCTACCATTGGATTGAGAAAGCCTAGAGCCGCAATAGGAATGGCCACGGCATTGTAGGCAAAGGCCCAAAAGAAATTCTGCTTAATAGTGAGCATAGTATGTTGTCCAATAGAAAGGGCAGTCGACATGATATTCATATCGCGGTTGTGCATCAAAATAATTTGTGCATTCTGCTGCGCTATGCCGGTAGCACCCGACATAGAGATGGCCACATGTGCCTGAGCCAAAGCCGCAGCGTCGTTTATGCCGTCGCCGGTCATCACCACTTTGTGGTCTTTGGCCCAAGCACGCACTTTTTCAATCTTATCGAAAGGCGTTTGGCGAGCGTAGTACTCTTCAATTTCCAATTCAGCAGCCACAACGGCACATTTGTCCGGATGGTCGCCACTGAGCATAATCACGCGCTTACCATTTTTCTTCAATTCTTCAACTAGCTTTTTAGTACCGGGTTTAATCTCCTCCTGAATACTAAAACTGCAAAGCACTTGATCGTTCATGGTCAGCACTATTTGAGGCGACGAATCTGATTTTCCAAGGAAATAGCTGTTTCCCGAAGCATCTTGCGCCTTCACACCCGATCCTTTTTCTTCTTGAATGTGCTTCAGTGCAATAGGGGTTGAGCGTTCCAAATAGGTGTAAATGGCTTTACTCAAGGGATGTGCCGACACTGAAGTTATGGTTTTGGCAATGGCAAGATTGTGCAAGCTTTCTCCCGATACTTGAGTCACTGCGGCCACCTGCATTTTATCTGAAGTAAGGGTTCCTGTTTTGTCGAAAACAAACAAATCGGCTTGCGCAAGGCTTTCCAATGCACTGCCTTTTCTTAGTAGAATGCCATTTCTGGCCGCACGACCAAAGCCCACAATAATGGCTGTAGGCGCGGCCAGACCCATGGCACATGGGCAAGAAATAACCAACACAGCAATGGCACGCATCAAGGCTTGGTCGGCAGGAATATGAAAAGCGAAATGGCCTACCAAAAAAGTGAGCAAGGAAATGCCAACTACTACCGGAACAAACACAGCACTTATCCTATCGCCAAGCCGCTGAATGGCGGGCTTATCGCCTTGGGCCGATTCTATGGAGCGAATGATTTCTGAAAGTGTGCTTTGTGAGGCCGGTTTTTGCGCTTTCATCACTATGTTGCCTACCGATATGAGACTACCGCTTTTTACCGAACTTCCTTCTCTTACCTCTATGGCCTCCGACTCGCCTGTTAAAAAGCGCATATCCAGCGTGCAATGATTTTCTTCTACCACACCATCCACCGGCACATAGTCGCCTTGTGCAAGTCGTATCAAATCTCCGGTTCTAACCTCTTCCAGTGCAATGGATTTCCAGTTTCCGGCTCTTTGCACACGCACCTCTTTTGGCTGCATGTTGTAAAGCTCCTTGGTGCTTTCGGCGGTTTTTGCCACCGCTTTTTCTTCGATAAAATTTCCTAAAAGCACCAATGTAATAATGGTCGCCGCCGTTTCGAAGAAAAGGAAATCGTGCGCATGCGTAGGATACATAAACACACCAACAAGACTATAAAAAAACGCCGCCGTGGAGCCAAGAAAAATGAGCACATCCATATTGGGCACACCACCACGTAGACTTCCAATGGCTGATTTACCAAAATGAAAAACACCAATAATATATACAGGCAGAGCCAACGCGAACTGAAACCACGGATTTTGAAAGAAACTATCGTGTGGCAAAACCATGTGTAGCAAAAGTGGAAGGGTGAACGCAGCGCTAATGAGTAGCTTTTGCTTGAGGCCATAATGGAAAAAGCCTTGTTCGCTTTCTTTGCCACTCACCACCTCATATCCAATTGCCCGAAGATCTTTACCAAGGGTTTCGACAGGTACTTTCTTCACGTTTTCGAAACTGGCCTCTCCACGAATGAAGTTTACCTCTACGCCTTGCATTCCCGCCTTTAAGAGCTGTTTTTCAACACTCAAAGCGCAGTTGGTGCAGGTCATGCCTTTTATCTGAAGTGTTTCTTTCAAGCTTGCCGGGAGATATTATTTCCGACCAAAGGTAAAACATGCATGCACGCACGAAAAACTTTTATATTTGCCGCCCTAAACGGTGATTGTAGCTCAGTAGGTTAGAGCGCTAGATTGTGGCTCTAGAGGTCGCGGGTTCGAATCCCGTCTTTCACCCAAAGTTGTAAAGCCCTGTTCGCGAGTCGAATGGGGCTTTTTCATTTCCTATCCATACCAATTTCTAGAGGTAGCAGTGTTCGAACCGAGTCCGCCACCGGCGGCGAGCTCACGGACAAAGTACGTAATCCCGTCTTTCACCCAAAGTTGTAAAGCCCTATTCGCGAGTCGGATAGGGCTTTTTAATTAAGACTAGTTAGTAGGTCTCGCATTCGGCGCACAGGGGCAGTTCTGATTTTCTGCCCTGTTTTAGCAATTCCACATGCCGTAGCCTTTCTTCCGATTGATAGAGCTCGAAAAGCGAATTCTCCAAAATATTTCCAGTCACTCCTAGGCTATTCAAGTCGTTGCAGCAAATCGTTACATCTCCGTTGGGTAGTACCACCATTTGGTC
>CAZBBV010000255.1:0-2664 GCA_964490025.1 uncultured Cryomorphaceae bacterium
TGCGTGGAGGAGAAAAATATCCTTAAAAAAATCCGCTACACTGTTCTGTACATCAATGCTTTTGCGATATTTGCCGCCCCAAAACAATCAATAATTAGTAACCGGGGTCGGGAACCCCACAAACTAACATCACATGCCTGCAAGAATTAGATTACAAAGACACGGTAAGAAAGGCAAGCCGTATTTTCAAATCGTAGTAGCCGATTCAAAACCTGGGCAACTACAACCCAAACACCAACCCTGCTACCATCAACCTGGAGTTCGACAAGGCGGTAACCTGGCTACAGAATGGCGCTCAGCCATCTGACACCGTGCGTGCCATCCTTTCGTACAAAGGCGTGATGATGAAAAAACACCTTTTGGACGGTGTGCGTAAAGGAGCCTTTACGGAAGAAGTAGCCGAAGAGCGCTTTGCCGCTTGGGTTGCTTCGAAAGAAGGCAAGATTATGGACAAAGCCGCCAACGTGAAAAACGCAAAAGAAGAAGCGCGCTTGAAGCAAGTGGCCGACGAGCAAAAACGTCGTGAAGAGGCTGCCGCTGCACTAGCCGCCGCCGAAGCACAAGCCGCTGCAGAGGCTGCTGCTGCCGAAGCCGGTGAAGAAGCCACTGAAGAGGCTACTGAAGCCGTTGCCGAAGAAGCTACTGAGGCTGTTGCCGAAGAAGCCGCTGAAGGCGAAGAGACACAAAATGCTTAAAAACGATTGTTTTTGCGTGGCTCGAATCACGCGAAAGCATGGCTACAAAGGGGACCTGAAGTTCATGCTCGAAAGAGACCTTCCCCCGCAACTCAAAACATTGGAATCAGTTTTCGTCGAAAGACAAGGAAAACTGATTCCTTTTTTTTTGGAAAAATTTGAACTGGACGCCAACGGACAAGGCCGGCTGAAGCTGGAAGGCATTGACCACGAAAACGAGGCGCAATCTTTTATCAAAGCCGAGCTCTACCTTCCCAAAGACTTGTATCCGGAATCGGATGAGTTTCTGTTTGAAGAGCTTATCGGCTTTGCTTTCGAAGACGAAAGCAGCGGCATTACGGGCACGGTGGAGGATGCCATTGAAGGAAAACTGCAAGACCTGATCGAGGTGCGCATAGGGGAAAAACGGTGCTTCGTACCCTTTGTGGACGATTTCATCATGGAAATCGATTTCGACGCGCAGCGCATTGTCTTCGCGCTTCCCGAAGGTCTGCTCGACATTCAGTAATGGAAATTTTCTCGTTCCGCGATTTTGCACTTCAGCAAAGCGCCGAAGTATTTAAGCTGGGCACCGATACACTGATTTTGGGTGCCATTGGCAGCGCATTTTCTGCAAAAAGGGTATTGGAAATTGGCGCCGGAACAGGTGCCATAAGCCTCATGTACGCAGCAAAAAATCCAGGAAGCGTGGTGACCGCCATTGAAATCCAGCAGGCGGCTTTCGAAATTTGCCTAGCCAATTTTCAGGATAGTCCTATTACTTCAAGACTTGAAGTCATTCAAGGTGCTGTGCAGAATTTTACATCCGAAACCAACTTCGATCTGATTCTCTCCAACCCGCCATATTTCAAAGATGCGCTTCCTTCTGCGGCGGAGGCAAAGCTCAAAGCCCGCCATCAGGTGAGCCTCGATTTTCCTGACTTACTCCGAAAAAGCGCCGAATTGCTTAGCCCTTCCGGCAATGCCTGCTTCATCATTCCTGCTGAGGGCTATGGGCCAATAAAGAAAGCTGGTTTGGAAAGTGGCTTATTCGTGCACGAATTGTGGGAAGTGTTCTACAAAGCGGATGACGCCAAGCCGCAGTCTGTAGTTGTGAAGATGCAAAAAGGCGCGAGCGGTGTTCCGAAAAGGAAGGTGCTGCGGGTTAGAAACTCAGACGGCGGCTACCATGCGGAATACGCGGCATTGCTCCGCGATTTCTTGCCTCCACAACATTTTCAATAACCCTCGTAAGGCACTTCCTTCTCCACGAAGCTGATGCCGTGGGCTTCCAGCTCGTCGAGCACGG
Organism: uncultured Cryomorphaceae bacterium; assembly: GCA_964490025.1. GTDB lineage: Bacteria > Bacteroidota > Bacteroidia > Flavobacteriales > ECT2AJA-044 > CAZBBV01. The sequence goes on from CAZBBV010000255.1 coordinate 1,984, forward strand.
GGTTGTAGATCTCAGGCGAAATGGGAATCTGCACGCCGGGTGTATTAATCGCTCCTGTGAGGATATACTTTACAGCTATTGCCGCCGGAAGTCCCACGGTTTTGGCCATGGCCGTGTGTTCGCTGTCCTCGCCTATCACCACCATGTGGGCGTCCGTTTGCCGCTTTTCGCCATTCAGCACATAGCCCATTTTGTGGTACATCACCACCATGTCTTTGTCCTGCGGATTGAGGCTCCATTTTTTCTCCAAAATGTGCTGAAGTATTTGCGCAGGCGTCGCGTTTTTTAGTCCAATGACGGTATGATCAAAAATGCCCAACCATTTCAGGCGTTCCATCAAGTCGTCGTCCTGGTCTATTTTCAAATATTGCATCAGCTTCAGCTCCACCGAATCGGTTTTGTTGTAGGCCAAAAAGGTGTTGGTAAACTGGCGGAAGGTCATGTGCGCCGAGTTCTCCAGCGTGTAGCTATCGTCGGTCATGCCGAGCTTTACGAACACATCCCAGCCACGGCAGAAGCCCGGGCGGCGCAAGGTGCCGCGATACACGGTGAGGGCATCCCCTAGCCCATACACCTCGCGGTATTTCAACGAGTCGCGGTTTGCGTAAGCTTCAAAGCGACCGTAGGCGTCAATATCAATAAACTCTGTGCGGCGGAAAAGCTGGTGGTAGGGAATGTATT
>CAZBBV010000255.1:2674-3445 GCA_964490025.1 uncultured Cryomorphaceae bacterium
CTTGCTTAAACTTCACCGCGCCGCCTGATCCGGCCAGCACCACATTGCGCGGATTCCAGGTGAATTTGTATTTCCACGGGTTGTCGCCTTCGCATTCGGGCGCCACAAGTCCGCCGGTGAACGATTCGAAAAGGATGATTTCGGCTCCTTCGTTGCGTACATGGTCGAGCATGCGCATGGCGCTCAGGTGGTCAATGCCCGGATCCACGCCCATCTCGTTGATGAGCACCACGCCGGCCTCTTTGGCTGCGCCATCCAGCGCCCGCATCTCGTCTGAGATGTAGGAAGCGGTAACCATGTGCTTGCCATATTGCACACAGGCTTTGGCCACCGAAATGTGCATGTGGGCAGGCAGCATGCTCACCACCACGTCGTGCGCTTGCACCAATTCGTGCAAACGGGCTTCGTCGCTCACATCAAATGCTATGGCGGTGCCATTGGGGTGCTTGGCCACCTTGTGCTGTGCCAGTTCCAGCGACTGATCTGCTACGGTTACTTTCCAGCCGTAGGTCAACGAATTTTCGAGTAAATATTGAATAAGGTTGATGGTGGAACGACCCGCACCAATGATAAATATCTTTTTCATAAACGACAGCAATAGCTCAAATAAATGGCGGCTAAGATACAATTTGGCCTATGCCAAAGAATCCTCAAATTAGCCCCCAGAAACGAAACTTATGAAAACCTTCCTCATTCGATTTTCCTCCATCTCCTTGGCCATAGCCGTTATTCTTGGCGCTTTGGCAGCGCATACACTAAAGGACAAACTAA
>CAZBBV010000256.1:0-3391 GCA_964490025.1 uncultured Cryomorphaceae bacterium
AGAGCCCTTTGTGCGTCCCTTGTTGGGCAAAAGGTTGTAGCCCACTTTCTTATAGTCGTCGTCCAGCATCCAGGCAATGGCCCAGAAATGCGGAAACTGCCAGAAAAACTGAATAGCGAAAAGCATTCCCGGTTCGATATCGAAATCGTTGGTAGCGGCCACCCATCCAAGCATAAAGGGGATGGCTCCCGGGAATGCACCGACAAAAACCGCCAAGGGCGTGCGGCCTTTAAGCGGCGTGTAAACACAGGTGTAAAGAAAAAGGCTCAAGGCTCCAAACAAGGCGCTGAGCGGATTGATAATCCACAACAAGACCAAGCCCAACAGACCAATTGCGGTTGAAAATATCATGGCCTCCATCACCGAAAGCCTTCCCGAAGGTAGCGGACGGTTTTTGGTGCGGTCCATAATGGCATCCTGCGCCCTTTCGATCACTTGATTGAACCCATTGGATGAACCCACCACCATGTACCCGCCCAAAACGACCAAAAGAAGATCGACAAATCGTACATGATCGGCGCCAATGAGAAAACCTGCAACAGCAGAAATAACGACAGAAGTAGTGAGCCTAACCTTGGTTAGCTCTAGATAGGTTCTAGCCTTCGACACAGTGGTGCTGTTTTGGGAGTCGTGTGCAAGAGAATCTTTAATCAATTCCTAAATTTTTTTGAAGCGCCAAAGGTAACATCCATGCCTATAACAACTATCATAAAAACAACATGAAAAGCGGATTTGTGATTACCGTTTTTACAATCGGCCATCTACCATATTCTTGTCGAGCAAGGCCTTGGTGTCGTATAAAACAGCTATGGTGTTCTTCAGTTCGGCGTAGTTCAAATCTTTGAATTGATGATGTCCAACAGCAATGATAATGGCGTCATATTTCTCAGTGGGCAACTCGCTTTTTATCTCGATTCCAAACTCTTCTTGTACTTCCGCTTGGTTGGCCCACGGATCGTAAATGTCCGTTTGAATGCCGTATTGGCCAAGCTCGCTGTAGATGTCCACTACTTTTGAGTTTCGAATATCGGGGCAATTCTCCTTAAAGGTTATCCCAAGAATCAACGCCTTCGCGCCTTCCACATGAATGCCTTTTTTGATCATGAGCTTCACCACCTTGCTGGCCACAAATAGACCCATGTTGTCGTTCACCCGGCGACCGCTCAGGATCACTTCAGGATGATAGCCCACGCTCTCGGCTTTATGCGCTAAATAGTACGGATCGACACTGATGCAATGGCCGCCCACCAAACCTGGCTTGAAGGGTAAAAAATTCCATTTGGTAGCCGCCGCTTGCAGCACTTCGTGGGTGTCAATCTCTAATCGATCGAAAATGAGCGCCAACTCATTCATGAAAGAAATGTTGATGTCGCGCTGGGCATTTTCAATGGCTTTGCTGGCCTCAGCCACCTTTATGGATGGCGCCTTGTGCGTTCCGGCGGTAATAATGGTTCGATACAATTGATCTACGGTTTCCGCAATTTCAGGCGTCGATCCCGAAGTCACTTTCATGATGCCCGTTAGCTTGTTTACCCTATCGCCCGGATTGATGCGCTCGGGACTATATCCTACAAAAAAATCCGTGTTGTACTTCATGCCCGACACTCGTTCCAATACGGGTACACAATCTTCTTCCGTGCATCCGGGATAGGTGGTGCTTTCATAGATCACAATAGCGCCGGGCTCCATCACCTTGGCCACCATTTCTGAAGCTTTCAGTAAAAAAGACAAATCGGGCGACTTGAATTCATTGACCGGTGTAGGCACGGTGATGATAAAAACATTCGCCCCGTGCATGTCATCCGGTCGGTCGGAAAGACTCAGACCAGTGGTAGCATAATCTGAAGGATTGCCTTGAAGTAGCGTAGTGCTTAGCTCGTCCAATTCTACTTCTCGTGTTTTGTCCTTCAAGCGAAGTAGTTCTTCTATTCTCTTGGGGTTGATTTCAAAGCCCAGCACCGGATACTTCGAAGCGAAAGCCACCGCCAACGGCAAGCCCACATAGCCAAGGCCTACTACAGCAATCTTCACATTCGGCAAGGCTTTCTGGCTCATTTCAAAGGGAAATTAAACGATCATTCCGGCGGCCACTGTTTCGTTGGTTCCCTCGTCAATGAGAATAACGCTTCCGGTAATTCGGTTTTTTCTGTAGGAATCCATCATCAGCGGCTTGGTGGTGCGCAGCCTAACGCGGGCAATGTCATTCATGCGTATGTCCTTGTCGCCTTCTTCGCGCTGTAGGGTGTTGATGTTCACTTTATACACTACTTCTTTCACCATGGCTCGCGATTCGTTGGTGGTGTGCTTTATGGCATACTTCCCTCCGGGTGTCATAGGTTTGTTGTTCAGCCAGCACATCATAATGTCCAGGTCTTGCTCCACGCGTGGTTGATTTCCCGGCCTTACGATCATATCGCCACGGCTGATGTCAATGTCGTCTTCAAGCGTCATCACAATGCTCATAGGTGCAAAGGCTTCTTCGAGTTCTTCGCCATTCAATTCCACCGACGCAATGCGCGAGGTGTAGCCACTGGGCAATACCATCACCTGGTCGCCTTTCTTAAAAATGCCGCCTGACACACGACCGGCATACCCGCGATAATCGTGGTATTCGTTGCTGTGCGGACGAATCACCGTTTGCACCGCAAAGCGCGCGTCGATATGGTTGTAGTCGCTGGCAATATGTATGGTTTCGAGGGTATTGAGCAAAGTGCCGCCTTTGTACCAAGGCATGTTTTCCGACCGGTTTACCACATTATCTCCGTTCAATGCGCTAATGGGAATGAAGCGAATGTCGCTTACTTCCAATTTGCCTGCAAAGGCAGAAAATTCCTTTACGATTTTATCAAACACCTCTTCGCTGTAACCCACCAGGTCCATCTTGTTTACACAAATCATGATGTGCGGAATCTTGAGTAGCGAGGCGATATAGCTATGGCGACAAGTCTGCTCTACGACGCCTTGGCGGGCATCTACCAAAATAAGGGCAAGGTTGGCGGTGGAGGCACCGGTTACCATGTTGCGGGTGTATTGCACATGACCGGGGGTGTCCGCAATAATGAATTTGCGCTTTGGCGTGCTGAAATAGCGGTAGGCCACATCAATGGTGATACCCTGTTCGCGCTCGTCTTTCAGGCCGTCGGTGATCAGGGATAGGTCTACATGCTCCAATCCGCGGTTCTTGCTTGATCTTTCTACAGCCTCAAGCTGGTCTTCGAAAATAGATTTCGAATCGTAGAGCAGTCTGCCTATCAGTGTGCTTTTTCCATCATCTACGCTCCCCGCTGTGGTGAAGCGCAAAAGGTCCATATCTAAATATCCGTTCATCTTTTATTTCTTAAAAATATCCCTGACGCTTGCGGTCTTCCATGCTGGTTTCGCTGCGCTTGTC
>CAZBBV010000257.1:0-1152 GCA_964490025.1 uncultured Cryomorphaceae bacterium
TCCGGATGGCATTCATGCGGATGCGGTCGCCGAGCAGCGCGCCACCGGTTTTGCGTTTGCTGGGGTCAACACTCACCACTGCCAAGCGTTTGTCGGTGAAATCAATGAGAAAACGGCGCACAAATTCATCTACCAGCGAAGACTTTCCGGCGCCTCCGGTTCCGGTAATGCCCAGTACAGGCGGGTGGATGCTTTCGCTTTCCTTAATCAGTCGGTCGAGCAAGGCGCGGTTTTGTTCCGGAAAATTTTCGGCTGCCGAAATCACGCGGGCAATCATGCCGGGAGCGTCGGGCGAAAGACGTTTTACTTCACCGTTCAGGTTGTTGCCTGTGGCGTAGTCCGATTTTTCCACTAGGTCGTTGATCATGCCCTGGAGGCCCATAGCGCGGCCGTCGTCAGGATGGTAAATACGCGTGATGCCGTACTCCTGCAGCTCTTTGATTTCTTCGGGCAAAATGGTGCCGCCACCACCACCGAATATCTTGATGTGCGCTGCGCCTTTTTCTTTCAGCAGGTCGTACATGTATTTGAAATACTCCATGTGGCCGCCTTGATAGCTGGTCATGGCAATGGCATTGGCATCTTCCTGGATCGCGGTGTTCACCACCTCCTCCACGCTGCGGTCGTGCCCGAGGTGGATTACCTCGCAGCCGGTGCTTTGGATGATGCGCCGCATGATATTGATGGCAGCATCATGGCCGTCGAAAAGCGAGGCGGCCGTTACGATTCGTACTTTATGCTTGGGAGTATAAGGGGCAACAGGATTCATAGTGTCATAGATTTTTCAATCGGGCTGCTAAGATAACCCAATCCCGAAATGGAAAGTTTCCTGAAAGTGGTGCTTATGGAAAATACTGGATGAGCTGTCCGGCGCCGTTAATCGTCACGTCCAATGTGGGAAAGCCGCTGTAATAAATGTTCCCGGCGCCGTTGATTTCAACGGTCAGAAAGTCTTCGGCGTGGATATAGACATTGCTTGAACTGTTGTGTACCACTTTCACTGCTTTTGCTTCGTAGGTCACCGTGTTCACCTCCGCCGGACCATTCACGATAAGGCTTAAAATATCACCCCCTCCAGACAATTTGAAAAAACCCGAGTTGTTCACATACACTTCTGTGGCATAATTCAAGGCAAAAAAGTCCATGGATCGT
>CAZBBV010000257.1:1252-3387 GCA_964490025.1 uncultured Cryomorphaceae bacterium
GCCAGTTGGTGCCACACTTCTTCCGTAAGGAAAGGCATAAAAGGATGGAGCAGCTTCATCAGCTCTTCCATCAGGGCAATGGCTTTGTCCACCGAAGCTTTTGATGGCTTCTGTCCGAATGGTGGTTTCACCATCTCGAGGTACCAGGCGCAGTAGTCGTCCCAAATGAGTTTGTACACGGTCATCAAGGCTTCCGAGAGTCGGTATTGCTCAAAGCTGTCTTCCAGTTCGGCAATGGTTTTCGCCAGCTTGGCTTCAAAGAGGCGTGCGGCTTCCATTTCCGCAGGGCTCATGGGCTTATCTTCGGGTTCCCAGCCTTTCACCAGGCGCAGGGCGTTCCATATTTTGATACCGAAATTGCTGCCTTGTTCGCACAGCTTGTCGTCAAAAAGAAGGTCGTTTCCGGCGGCGGAGCTGAGCAGCATGCCTACACGCACGCCATCAGCGCCAAATTTATCAATGAGTTCAAGCGCATCCGGCGAATTGCCCAGCGACTTGCTCATTTTGCGGCGCTGCTTGTCGCGCACCATGCCGGTGAAATACACGTCTTTGAAAGGTTTCTCTCCCATAAATTCGTAGCCCGCCATAATCATGCGTGCCACCCAGAAGAAAATGATGTCCCAACCCGTAACCAACACTGTGGTGGGATAGTAGTAGTCGAGTTCTTTTTTGTTTTCAAATCCGTCGAACACAGAGATGGGCCACAGCCAGCTGGAGAACCAGGTGTCCACCACATCTTCGTCCTGCTTCATGTCGGCTAAAGAGAAATGGGCATTTCCGGTCAAAGCTCTGGCTTTCTCTAGAGCTTCATTTTCGTTTTCAGCCACCACTATTTCGCCATTTTCCAGATACCAAGCGGGAATGCGCTGCCCCCACCACAGCTGGCGGCTGATCGGCCAATCGCGGATGTTTTCCATCCAGTGCTTGTAGGTGTTCTTAAACTTGTCCGGGAAAAAGCGGATTTCGTCGTTCATCACATTTTCAAGCGCGGGGACGCCAAGTTTTTGCATGTCCACATACCATTGAAGGCTCAGTCTCGGCTCGATCACTGTATCCGGGTTGCGCTCGGAGTAGCCCACTTTGTTGGTCATCTCCTCGGTTTTCACAATGTGGTTGTCTGCTTCCAGGTCCAGCACTATTTGCTTGCGCACTTCAAATCGATCTTGGCCAATATACAGTTGAGCCGCCGGGCTCAGGGTACCGTCCGCATTTAGCGTGTCCACGGTTTCCAATCCGTGTCGCTGGCCTAGCTCATAGTCGTTGGCATCATGCGCAGGCGTAACTTTCAGTGCTCCGGTTCCGAATTCTTTGTCCACATACTCGTCGAAAATGATGGGAATCTCGCGGTTGATCAATGGCACCAAAGCCTTTGCTCCTTTCAAATGGGCATAGCGCTCGTCGTCAGGATGCACACAGATAGCAGTATCGCCCAAAATGGTTTCAGGGCGCGTGGTGGCAATGGTAATCCATTCGTTGTCGTTGCCCGCCAACTGATATCGAATATGGAAAAGCTTTGATTGCTCTTCTTTATAAATCACCTCTTCGTTGCTGAGGGTGGTTTGTGCTTTTGGATCCCAGTTCACCATTTTCAGGTCGCGGTACAAGTAGCCCTTGTTGTACAGGTCCACGAAAACTTTTACTACGGCTTCTGAAAGCTTCGGCTCCATGGTAAATCGTGTGCGCTCCCAATCGCAGCTGGCACCCAGGCGGCGCAGCTGCTTCAAGATGATTCCTCCGTACTCTTCCTTCCATTCCCACGCATGGCGCAGGAATTCTTCTCTGCCCACATCTTGTTTTGTAAGACCTTGCTTACGCAGCTTTTGCACCACTTTGGCTTCGGTGGCAATGGAGGCATGGTCGGTGCCGGGCACCCAGCAGGCATTGTAGCCTTGCATTCGCGCGCGGCGGATAAGGATGTCCTGTATGGTGTTGTTGAGCATGTGCCCCATGTGCAGCACCCCGGTTACATTTGGTGGTGGAATAAGGATAGTGTATGGCTTCCTTTCGTCTGGCACCGAGCGAAAAAGCTGATGCTTCATCCACTGTTCATACCATTTGCTTTCAATCTGTTGAGGCTCGAATTGCTTGGGAATTTCCATGTATCTATGCGCTGGCTAATTTTCTATTTTAAAGAG
>CAZBBV010000258.1:0-3374 GCA_964490025.1 uncultured Cryomorphaceae bacterium
CAAAGTTGGCGCTGTCCTGATAGCTCATCAACTCGGCGTTCAGCGCGTCGGTGCGGCGCATGTACTTCTTGTTCATGTCCACTATTTCCTTGAGGATAGCTGAGTGCGGCGAGCCCGTAACCGTGTATTCCGGCATTCCATCTTCCGATACGCTCACGTTTAGCTCCACCACCTCGCCGGGTTCTGTAACCAAGGTCAGGCGCATGCCATTATCGAAGGTAAGCAAGTAAAAAGTAAGCTCGGTGGACGGAATAGAAAAGTCCATTTTACCGCCTACCAACACAAAACTATCCACTGGTTCGGTCACCCTGGGGCGAAGAATTTCCACGTTTAGTTTGGTCATGTCTTTGGCGGTTCCGGTAATCCGCACCATGCCTTCTTCGCCTTTCGTGCTGTTGCTGTTGTTGCAGGCCAAAAGGGCCATGGCCGAAAATGTTAACGCGCTGATTGTTTGTAGTAATTTCATGATTCTAGTTTAATTCTTAATAATTCATTCGATTGTTTGGGGTCGGCTTTGCCTTTCGACATTTTCATCACTTCGCCCATAAATAAGCCTATCAATCCTTTCTTGCCGTTGCGGTACTCGTCCACCTTGTCCGGATACATGGCTATGGCCTGCACCACCCATTCTTCCAGCTGGTCCGTGTTGCTTTCCTGAATCAGGTTCAGTTCTGCTGCCAAGGTACCCGCATTGGCCATTGGATTTTCCAGCATTTTCGGGAAAAGTGTTTGACTGGCAGCCGAAAAGCTGATGGTGTTGCTGTCAATCAGGGCAATGATTTCCGCAATTTTAGCTCCCGAAAGCGGGAGGTCCGTGATGTGCACGGCACGCTCGTTCAGGTAGTTTTTTATCGGCCCCATCACCCAGTTGGAGGCTGCCTTCGCATTGCTGCTGTGCTTCAATATTTCTTCGAAATAGAAAGCCACTTCTTTCGATTCGGTGAGCACTGCCGCGTCGTATTCGGGCAAGCCCATCTCATGGATGTACTTTCTGTACAGCTCGTTCGGTAGGGCAGGGAGCTGGCTTTTCACTTTTTCGAAATAGCTTTCTTCCAGCACCACCGGCGCCAGATCGGGCTCAGTGAAATAGCGGTAGTCGTGCGCATCTTCCTTGGTGCGCATCACTGTGGTGCTGCCTTTGGCGGCGTCGAAGTTGCGCGTCTCTTGCACTATCGTTCCGCCGTTTTCTATCAGTTCTATTTGCCGCTTTATCTCGTATTCCAATGCGCGTTTCACATTGCTTATGGAGTTGATGTTTTTCACCTCCACCTTGGTTCCGAAGGCTTTTTGGCCTTTCACACGTACGGACACGTTGGCATCACAGCGCAGCGAGCCTTCTTCCATGTTGCCGTCGCAAATGTCGAGGTAGCGCACTAGTTTTCTTATTTCGCTCAGGTAGTTGTAGGCTTCAGTCGAATTGGCAATTTCGGGCTCCGAAACTATTTCCAACAAAGGTACCCCCGCACGGTTTAGGTCGATCAGGGTATAAAAAGGATCCAGGTCGTGGATGCTCTTGCCCGAGTCCTCTTCCATGTGGATGCGGGTCAGGTGAATTTTTTTGTCTTTTCCGTCTTCGGTTTTTATTTCAATGTAACCGCCGTTGCAGATGGGCGTGTTGTGCTGCGTAATCTGATAGCCCTTGGGCAAGTCGGCGTAGAAATAATTCTTCCGCGCGTACTCGTTTCGCTGACGAATGGTGGCCTTCACAGCCAATCCCAGTTTCACCGCGTATTCTATCACTTTCAGATTGGGCTTGGGCAAAGTGCCCGGATGGCCCAGCGAAATGGGGCTAATATGCGTATTTGGCGCTCCGCCATAGGCTGCGCTGTCGGTGGAGTAGGCCTTCGATTGGGTGCTGAGCTGCGCATGCACCTCCAGGCCGATCACAGGTTCGTATTTGTCGTAAATGCTTTCCACTTCTTTTTTCAAAGGTTTTAAATCTCCGGAATAACAGCCATCACCAGCCTAGTCAATACTTTCTCGCTTTTGGCGGCCACTTCCTGCACTTCTTCATGGGTGATGGGCACTATTTTTCCTTCCACACCCAGGTCGGTAATGATGCTTAGTCCCACACAGCGAATGCCTGCATGGCGACCCACCAATACCTCGGGTACGGTGCTCATGCCCACAGTGTCGCCACCCATAATGTGCATCATCTTGTATTCCGCAGGCGTTTCAAAATTGGGCCCCGGCACGCTCACATACACGCCTGTGCGCAGCGTGATGCCCAGTTCTTTCGCTTTGCGCTTTGTAAGCTCAATTATTTTCTGGTCGTAGGGCTCGCTCATATCCGGAAAGCGCGGCCCCAGCCTGTCGTCGTTTTGTCCACGCAGCGGGTTGTCGGGCTGCAGATTGATGTGGTCTGTGAGCATCATGATGTCGCCAATCTCAAATTCCGGATTCACACCGCCGCTGGCATTCGACACCATCAGGGTGTTGATGCCCAGTTCAATCATCACGCGGATGGGAAGCGTAATTTCCCGCATGCTGTAGCCTTCGTAATAATGGAATCGGCCTTTCATGGCCACCACTTTCTTTCCGGCCAAGGTGCCCAATATCAAACTTCCGGCATGGCCTTCCACAGTGGAAACCGGGAAATGCGGAATGTCGCGGTAGTGAATTTCGCTTTCTATCTCAATGTTGTCGGTTAGTCCGCCCAGGCCTGTGCCCAGTATGATGCCCAGTTCAGGCTTTGTCTGGCTTTTGCTCCGTATGTATCGGGCCGACTCTTGAATGCTATCCCACATATTTTTCAATCAGTTCTTCAAAATTGGAAGTGCCGGCAAAGATATCCGTTTCAATGGGAGTATAGCCTATTTGTTGCTGCCCTTTTGGCCAAATGTTGCGCAGGCGCATCCAGTCTTTTTCAGTGGTCCAAAAGAAGGTTTCGGGATGATTGGCCAACCATTTTTCTATCATGGCTTCAGTGAAAATGAAGTGGTCGGGGTAGGCGTAGTGCTGGGCAATTCGAGATTTTGTTTGTAGAAAATCCACATAGGCTGTACTGTCCGCTATGCCGGTGATGAGCACCACTTCCTTCGGCATCTCTTTTCTTTCAGTTAAAAAGGGAAACACAGGCGCACCGTACTGAATGCGCGAAAGGAATAGCGCTTGGCTTTCTTCCGTTCGCAGGATCATTTTCCAATCTTCTATACTATGGCTGTGGTGGGCTCCTATTTTGCTCACCACCACTGCGTGGGCCCTGCGGCTGCCGGCTCTTCTTTCCCTTAGGTTGCCCAGGGGCAAAAGGAAATCGGTGCTATAAGGCTTGTGGGCAGGGGTGAGCAGGATGTTCAATCCCGCTTTCACATAGCGGTGCTGAAAGGCGTCGTCCAGGATCACTACCTCTACTTTGTTTTGCGCTAAAATTCTTT
>CAZBBV010000259.1:0-3373 GCA_964490025.1 uncultured Cryomorphaceae bacterium
ACAGCTTGGTGCCTTCCGTCTTCCATTCCAGCATTTCATCACTCACTTCCTTCACAATCTTGGCCGGATTGCCCACCACTATGCTTCGCGGCGGAATAAGCATTTGCGAAGGCACAAAGCACAGCGAACCCACAATGCTGCCGGCGCCTATAATTGCCTCGTCCATCACTACAGCGTTCATGCCCACCAGGGCGTTCTCGCCAATGTGCGCTCCATGAATGATGGCTCCGTGGCCGATATGTGCGCCTTTTTCCAGACGTACTACCGTTCCGGGAAACATGTGCACCACGCAGTTTTCCTGCACATTGCAGCCATCTTCAATGCGAATTTGTCCCCAGTCGCCGCGGATAGCCGCTCCAGGACCTATGTACACATCTTTGCCAATAATCACATTGCCGGTAACATTGGCCTGCGGATGCACGAATGCCGAAGGATGAACTACCGGGCGAATGCCATTGAAAGAATAGATTGCCATTACTTCTTGTATTTGTCGTTTAGCCCTTTTCGCGCTCTCAGCATCTCCGCCACTTTTTCCATTCTTCGCTGCCGGGTTTCGGGCCTTTTTGCCTCATTGATATACATTTTGTATTCCTTTCGGTGCGAGGTTGCGAGGCTTTCGAAGTATGCTTTTTCCATAATATTTGACTCCAAAAATTCGGCTAACGCTGTAGGCATATCACTGTCGTCGTCCGTCACTTTTTTCAATTTCACCTTTATCCCTCGTCGGTCAAGCTCCATGGCTTCCTGCATGTACTCCCTGACTTTTTCTATCTCCATTTCACCTTGCGTCGTAAATCGCCACTGGCGCATGGCCTGAGTGGAATTGCTGGCCGCGATCAATACTTTATACGGATCAGAGAGCAAAGCGCCTTGGTAAAACCAAATGGACAAATGTTTTTTGAAGGCCAGAATGCCGCACACAATACCGTTTTGGGTGTAGTTGGGCGCACCCCATTTCAGTTCTTCTTTTAGCCCCATTTCCAATACCAAAGATCGAAGCGAACGGGCCATTGGTCCGAATGGTGTTTCATCCGCTATTTCGTAGGCGCGCTCTATCTTCTCCGCAGGGCTCATCAGATGTTTGGATTCTTCAAAACGGTTGCATAGCCCTGTCCCACGCCAATGCACATGGTCACCAAGGCGTATTTCCTCTTTTGTTTATAAAGCTCTAATGCTGCCGCATATAAAATCCGGCTTCCGGTCATGCCAAGCGGATGGCCGAGCGCAATAGCCCCGCCATTCGGATTGATGCGCGAATCGTTGTCGGCCAGTCCCATAGCGCGGGTGCAGGCCAACGACTGCGCGGCAAAGGCTTCATTTATTTCAATGATGTCCATTTGGTCAAGTGTTAGGCCGGCTCTCTCCAGGGCTTTTTTTGAAGCGGGCACCGGGCCAATGCCCATGATGCGGGGCTCCACGCCTACCACCGCAGAGGAAACAATTTCGGCCAAAGGACGGTCTTCAATCCTATTTAATCCTTTTTCGGACATGATGAGTAGTGCCGAAGCGCCGTCATTTAATCCGGAGCTGTTGCCCGCCGTTACCGTTCCATTGGCGCGAAAGGCCGGTCTCAGCCCGGCGAGCACTTCTTTGGTGGTTCCGGTTTTTATGAACTCATCTTGCGCTACGGCTATGGGATCCCCTTTGCGTTGCGCAATAAATACCGGTGCAATTTCTTCAGCAAAGCGGCCCGAATCGCGGGCTGCGGAAGCTTTGCTTTGACTCCAGGCAGCAAAGGCATCTTGGTCATCTCGAGAAATGCCGTACTGGTCTACCAGGTTTTCGGCCGTTTCGCCCATGGCATCTGTGCCGTACAGTTGCTTCATGGTGGGATTCACAAAGCGCCATCCGAAGCTGGAGTCGTACATCTGGCTGTCGGTTCCGTAGGCTTTGGAGGGCTTGCTCATCACATAAGGGGCGCGGGTCATGTGCTCTACGCCTCCTGCGACAAATATATCACCGTCGCCGGAGGCAATGGCGCGTGCGGCATGAATCACCGCACTCATGCCCGAGGCGCAAAGTCTGTTCACTGTTTCGCCCGGCACACTCACCGGCATGCCCGCCAACAGCAAGGCCATGCGTGCCACATTGCGGTTGTCTTCTCCCGCCTGATTGGCGCAGCCCATAATGACCTCATCCAGAAGTGCGGGGTCCAGCTCTGGGTGCTTGTTCATCAATTCGCGAATCACATGCGCGGCCATGTCGTCTGTTCTTACAGGCGAAAGGGCTCCTCCAAAACTTCCTACTGGCGTTCGTACGCCATCAACGATATATGCTTTCATAATTATGATTTCTTAAACATCCCACTCTTTTCCGGTGCGGTACACCATGCCTTTGAACAGCGCCACCAATGTCTTTTCCTGGTTGCGCACTTCGATATGGTAGACGCCAATTTTGTTGCTTCTACTCATCTCTTTGGCATGTGCCGTGAGCACATCTCCTGGCAATACTCGTGTTAAATGCGAGATAGAGGTTTCGATACTTACCGAATGCACGCCGTGACCATTGCTGGCAAACGCCAATGCGCTATCGGCCAGAGAGTAGGTGATGCCGCCATGGGCAATACCAAAGCCGTTGGTCATTTCTTTGCGAACGGTCATGCGCAGAATGCTCTCGCCGGGGCTTTCGCTTACGCGCTCCATGCCCATCCACTGCGAGAAGGCGTCGCCGCCGTACATGCGGTCAACCACACGCTGCTCTAGGGGTTTTTGCTCCATAGTTTTTCCGTTTGGTTCCAAAGGTAAAGGAATGTTCATAGTTTCACTTCCGGGCGAAGATGTTTCCTACCTTGGCCCTTAAATCCGTATTGCCGTGTGTGGTCGCTATGTCGTCATTTCTGAAATCAAGGAGATAGAAAAGCGCTTCGGGGTGTTTGCGCCGCAGCCTGAACTGTTTCAAAAAAATGTGAATGTGAGTGCCGGGGAGCGTGCGCCGGTCATCAGTTCGGCCAATCCGGGTGAACTTTCTTTTTATCACTTCGGCTTTTCGCCCGCCTGGTCAGAAAAACGGATGTATCTGCTCAATGCCCGCAGCGAGGGCGACGCCAATACGAACAACGACCCAGCCTATACCGGTGGATTGGGCATTATTCAAAAACCTGCTTTTAGAAAAGCCATTCGCTCGCAACGCTGCCTGGTAGTGGCGGATGCTTTTCTGGAAGGGCCCGAAAAAGAAAAGCTGAGCAAACCCTATTGCGTATATAAAAAAGATGGCGAACGACCCTTTGCCTTTGCAGGAATTTGGGAGGAATGGCTGAACAAAACTACCGGTGAACTGCTGCCCACTTTTGCCATCATCACCGCTCCGGCCAATGATGTGTTGCGCGCCATTGGCCACCACCGCGCGCCTGTAATCTTGCCGAAAGAAGCCGAAG